>NZ_JAUBQU010000201.1:0-6486 GCF_036701435.1 Microcoleus sp. Pol12A5 | reverse complement strand
CTCAATCACTGGCAGCGCTTGATGGCAACCTACCCGAAACGCGGCACAGGCCCCACAGCAATCGAAGATTCCAACATTATTTTACACCCGATGCGGCTGGTGAAAAGCGAAACTGAATTAGCATTAATGCGAAAAGCCGCTAATATCTCAGTTGCAGCGCACAACCGCGCCCAAGAATTCGCAAAACCGGGCAGATACGAATATGAAATTCAAGCTGAAATAGAACATATTTTTGGCTTAAATGGCTGCACTCCCGCTTACCCTTCAATTGTTGCATCAGGTTACAATGCCTGCGTCCTCCACTACATCGAAAACAATCGGCAAATGCAGGAAAACGATTTGCTGCTAATAGATGCCGGTTGTGCTTGCGGGTACTACAACGCCGATATTACTCGCACCTTTCCTGTTAGCGGCAAATTTACAACTGAACAACAGATAATTTATGACTTAGTTTTGCAAGCACAATTGCAGGCAATTAGTCAAGTCTATCCCGGAAATCCTTACAGCAAAATTCATGAAACGGCAGTGCGCGTTTTGGTGGAAGGCTTAATGGATTTAAAACTTTTGGTGGGGGACATTGAAGAGATAATTAAAGAAGAGAAATACAAGCCATTTTATATGCACCGCACTGGTCATTGGCTGGGACTGGACGTGCACGATGTCGGCGTTTATCAGTACGGCGAAAATCCGCAAGTTTTGCAGGCAGGACAAGTGCTGACTGTGGAACCGGGGATTTATATTTCTCCTTATATTAAGCCTGTTGAAGGACAGCCGGAGGTTCCTGAAAAATGGCGCGGTATTGGCGTGAGAATTGAAGATGATGTTTTGGTGACACTGGAGGGCCATGAAGTCTTGACGGCGGGAGTTCCTAAATAAAGGAAGAAGGAAGAAGTTAAGAAAAACTTTGGCTAATGCAGTGAAGGCTTGAGCTTTGTTAGTATGGGCTTGAAAAAGCTCAAGTCCGCAACTGCCAAACCTAGAGCAATTATGTGTATTGATCCTACCAAGATCGATCGACCTCTGGAAACCTGCGAAGCATTAGTAGCAGAGCAAAAAGCAAAAATTCGGCAACTTGAAGAGGATTTGCAGCAGCAAAGAGAATTGTGCCAGAAATTAGAAGCACAACTTAAAGCAGTCGAGAATGCAGACTCTTCGGGTTCCGTAAGTGAATTTGATAGCACCGAGGACGATCGCATTCAGTTAATCGCATCTCTGGAAAAAAGCCAGGAAATGTACCGAACTCTCATCAAACATTATCCGAATGGTTCAGTGTTTTTGTTCGATCGCGATTTGCGCTATACCCTGGTTGACGGCCAAGGTTTGGCAGTAGTTGGTTTGTCCAAAGAACTGTTGGAAGGCAAAACGTTGTGGGAAGTATCGCCACCTGAAGATTTGCCCCTTTTTCAGACTACATATTGCGCTGCTTTGGCAGGAAAAGAGAATACTTTTGAATATAAATACGGCGGTCGCGTTTATTCAACAACAATTGCTCCAGTCAAGAACGACCGGGAAGAAATTTTTGCCGGCATGGTCGTTACCCAAGATATTACCGAAAAAAAACAGGCAGAAATAGCGCTGGAAGAAATTAAAAATCAGCTAGAAATTAAATATCAAAAGCGCACTGAAGACTTGAAAACTGCAAACGATCAATTGCAGGAAGAAATTCTCTCTCGCTGGCGCGCCGAAAAAGCTCTGCGGGAAAGCCAGGAACAACTAGAATTGTTTTTCTCTCAATCTTTAGATGGCTTTTTCTTTATGATGCTGGACGAACCCATACACTGGGACGATACAGTTAACAAAGAAAAAGTCTTGGATTACGTATTTGCTAACGGGCGGGTAACGAAGGCAAACGATGCTTTGATAGCTCAATACGGAGGTACTAGGGAAGAGTTTATTGGTCGGACGCTTTACTCTTTCTTATCGCACAACTTGACGGGCGGCAGAGAGATAATGAGGCAATTTTTCGATGCGGGCAGAATTCACATCGAAAATGACAATCGCAAGTTTGACGGGGTTTTCTTTTGGCTAGAAGGCGACTATATTTGCATTTACGATTCCCACGACAGAATCGTCGGGTATTTTGGCGCGCAGCGCGATATTAGCGATCGCAAAAAAGCAGAAGCAACGCTCAGAGATAGCGAAGAACGCTTTCGGGCAACCGTCGAACAAGCGGCAGTCGGCATTACCCACCCTGACCAAACAGGCCGCTATTTGCGAGTTAATCAAAAATTCTGCGAGATAGTGGGATATAGTGCGAGCGAACTGCTGTCGCGAACTTGGATGGACGTTACTTACCCGGAAGATATAGATGCAGATTTAAAACAAAATAATAAATTATTTGCTGGGGAAATTGACAGTTTTAAAATGGAAAAACGCTTGCTGCACAAAGACGGCACTGTAGTTTGGGTAAATATTACAGTATCGCTCATCCAAGAACCACTGAGCGGGGCAATTTACAATGTAGTAGTGACCGAAGATATTAGCGATCGCAAAGAAACCGAAGCAGCGCTGAAAGAAAGCGAAGAAAGGTTCCGACAGCTAGCAGAAAACATTGAAAGCGTGTTTTGGATGGTAAACGTTCAACCCCAGGAAATTATTTATATTAGTCCGGGTTACGAAAAGATTTGGGGCAGAAGCTGCGCTGATTTGTATGCTAACGGGCGCTTTTTTGCAGATTCCCTCCATCCAGAAGATCGCGAGCGCGTTATTGCTAATTTAACTAAAAAAATTGATTTGGAAGACGAGATAGAATATCGAATTGTTAGGCCTGACGGCAAAACCCGCTGGATTCGAGATCGGGCTTTTCCGATTAGAAATCACTCTGGTAAAGTTTACCGCATCGTGGGCATTGCAGTAGATATTACCGCACACAAACAGGCAGAAAAAACCATCCGTGAAAATGAAGAACGCTTCCGCCAGTTAGCAGAAAATATTCAAGATTCCGTCTGGCTAATGTCTGCAGAATTCACCGATTTATTGTACCTGAGTCCAGCTTACGAAGAAATCTGGCGGCGCAGTCGCGAAGAATTGTATGCTGATCCCTTAAAAATGATGGAGTGGGTGCATCCAGAAGATAAACGCCTGTTGGAAGAGGCAATGGGGCGAGTGTTGCAGGGCGATTCCACCAATACCGAATATCGGATTTTTCTGCCAGACGGCACAATTCGCTGGGTGTGCGATCGAGCTTTTCCCATTTACGACGAATCGGGCAACATTTACCGCATCGCGGGTATTGCCGAAGATATCAGCGATCGCAAATTTACCGAGGCCCGCATCCAAGCAGCACTCCGCGAAAAAGAAGTATTGCTCAAAGAAATTCACCACCGAGTCAAAAATAATATGCAGATAATTTCTAGCCTGCTGCAACTTCAAGCTCAATACATTGAAGACGAACCGACGCTAGCTTTATTTGAAGAAAGCCAGACTCGCATCCATTCAATGGCTCTAATTCACGAGCAACTTTATCAATCCGACAATCTCGATCGGATCGCCCTGTCCCCCTACGTCGAAAATTTGGTTGCTAATTTGTATCAATCTTTTGGTTGTGGCAACACTCCCATCCAATTTAACATCAAAGTTGACCCCATTTATTTAAACATAGAAACAGCAATTCCGTGCGGCTTAATTATTAACGAACTGGTTTCTAATTCTTTAAAGTATGCCTTTGTCTCAAGTTTAGATGGTGAAATATCTATTAATTTTTATGAAATAAATAGCCACCAATTTCATTTAACTATTCAAGATAACGGTTGCGGATTTCCGGCGGATTTTGACGTTGAAAATACTGAAACATTAGGATTGCGATTAGTGAGAATGTTGGCTGACCAATTAGAGGCGAGTATTGCCATTGACAGTCAGCGTGGAACCTGCTACACTCTGATTTTCCAAGAGTTAAATTATCGGCAGCGTATTTAACGACAAATGAACCCTATACAAATTTTGGTTGTAGAAGACGAAGTTATTGTAGCTCAAGACATAGCAGGTCGATTAAAAAAACTGGGATATGCAGTAACAGCTACGGTTTCTTCAGGAGAAGAAGCTATTCAAAAAGCCATAGAAAACCCGCCCGATTTAGTGTTGATGGATATCGTGCTTAAAGGTGACATGGACGGGGTAACAGCGGCCGAGAAAATCCGAATTAATAGGAATGTGCCGACAGTATTTTTAACAGCTTATGCCGACGATAAAACGCTGGAAAGAGCGAAACTTACAGACCCATTCGGTTATATTATTAAACCATTTCAACAAAATGATTTGCGTGTGGCGATCGAGATTGCCCTGCACAGACACGAAATCGAAACCAAGATGCGAGAATCTCTCAAAGCCTCGGAAGCAGTCAGAGAGTCGGTGGAAGAAAAATCGCACCGCCAAAACCAGTATATTTCAATGGCCGCTCACGAATTGCGGAACCCGCTCAACGCGATTTTAATTTCTGCGGAACTGCTAAAGCTCGATCGAACTCGCAGCAGTGACGAAGCCCAAGTGAGAACCCTGCGGCTGATGCACTCAGCTACCCAAAAGATGAACCAGCTAATCGACGATATGCTGTTCATGGGTCGAGCAGAAGCAGGCCAACTCAAATGCAATCCATTACCGATAAATTTAGTCGAATTTTGTCAAGACTTGCTCGATCAATTGCAGTTAGGAAATGAAGCCAAACACAAACTAACATTAATCCCGTCCGATGTTACCAGTGCAATATTAGATCAACAATTGCTGCACGGCATTATTTCTAACTTAATCGTCAACGCCATCAAGTATTCCCCCAACGGCGGGCAAGTCACCTTGGAATTGGAATGCCGTCCAGCAAGCGAAGGAGACAAAGAAGCTATTTTCTGCTTGTCTCCTCACTCTTTCTTTTCCAATTCATACTTTACCAATATTAACTCTCCCTTACTAATTATCCGCATCCGAGACGAAGGTATCGGCATCCCGGAAACCGAAGTAGGGAAAATATTTGAAATGTTTTACCGATGCAAGAATACTGGAAAGATTAAAGGTAACGGTTTGGGATTAACAATTGTTAAAAAAGCTGTGGAATTGCAAGGAGGTGCGATCGCCTGCGAAAGCAAAATGGGAATCGGTACAACGTTTACAGTCGCGCTTCCTTACGTAGCACTTTCCTGTAATACTCCACGAGAAATAACTTAAATCCCACTACAAATACTAATCAAAGTGTTGCAAAATCCACTCCACAGCCGCGGCTAAATTTGCTGCAATAAAATCCGGTTTAGTATGGTGCTGATACTCCCCACTCAACACACTTTCTCCGTAACCAGTCTGGACCAAAATACCAGTACAGCCGGCATTGTGAGCCATATCTACATCAGTGGCTTTATCCCCCACCATAAAACTATTTCGCAAATCTAAGTCCTGTTCCCAAGCCGCCGCTACCAACATCCCTGTATTTGGTTTTCGCCACGTTGTATACCGCGTGAATTCTGGGTTGGTTCCGCCTTCTGCTGCGCTTAAATAAGGACAGTAATAAAGAGCATCTAACTTGGCTCCTGCTTCATTTTCTAATAACTGACACAGGCGTTTGTGCAAAGCTTCTACGTGGCTAACCGGATAATAACCCCTCGCCGGACCCGATTGATTGGAAACCAAACAGCAAAATATTTGTTTGTCATTTAAACGGCGTACAGCTTGGGCGACTCCGGGGATTAAATGCAAATCTTCTACTTTGTGAATGTAGCCGGCTTCGATATTGAGAACGCCATCTCTGTCAAGAAATACTGCTCGTTTCATTGTTGTATTGTTTTTTATATAATATAAAACTCGGTGGCATCGGAATTGATATTACCGACATTCAGGACACGGCAATGCCCAAGGCGTGTCAACTTAAGCTTTTCGTCCGCTAGTCGTCCCGCCTACCCGCCAGTCCGCCAAGGAATGAATTCCACGGGGCTTATAGCCAAAGTGTTCTAAAAGAGGAGTGAATAATTCATTAGTCCTCTTTTATAGGACTTCAGCTTTGAGGCAGGGGTTTCAACCCGTGTCGGACTATCGGTTTAACGTGTTTGTTCATACCAAGGGACACGGCGCCGTGTCCTCATCATCATTCTAAAATAGATTGTTTGCCTAGCCATTCGCGGAAACTATTATGATACAAACTATAGCAAATTTCTTCTCCAATTTCTTGTTTATTTAAGAACTCGATCCAATTGTCTAACACTTTTTCAACATCGTATTCATCCTGATCAATTATATTGGATATCGCACTTACAGATAAACTTGCTGTTGATTGTACCAAAACATTCAGCACAGACAACTCGATCGCCGATAAAGCATCACCTCTCATCCGCAGCCAGTGGTTTTGATAATACGCTGCTAAACCGGGAGGAAGTTCAGAGATAAGTGAGGACTCCCCCAGATTAGCATCGGGGTGTGAATTATCCGCAATCGCCCTTAACATCTGACTCAGATACATGAAATTGTTTTCGCTGACAGTGGCGAGTTGTTGGCAGAATTCGGGTTGAGTTAAAT
>NZ_JAUBQU010000200.1:0-6515 GCF_036701435.1 Microcoleus sp. Pol12A5 | reverse complement strand
GCTGCAATAAACAGCCAAGAAATCCCGCAGGTGGTTTCGGATATTGTCATGAAGCTGATGGCGAAGAATGCCGAAAAGCGCTATCAAAGTGCCTGGGGATTGAAACATGACTTAGAAAAATGCTGGCAGCAGTGCCAAGAAACTGGAAAGATTGAAACTTTTGAGTTAGGAACGCGGGATATATGCGATCGCTTCCTGATTCCTGAAAAGCTTTATGGTCGAGAACGAGAAATACAGCAACTTTTAGAAGCATTTGAACGAGTAGCACAAGGGAACAGCGAAATGATGCTCGTTGCAGGCTTTTCCGGCATCGGAAAAACCGTTGTCGTCAATGAAGTTCACAAACCAATTGTCCGACTGCACGGCTATTTTATTAAAGGTAAATTTGACCAGTTTAATCGCAATATTCCCTTTTCGGCATTTGTGCAAGCATTCCGCGATTTAATGACACAATTGCTCAGTGAAAGCGATCTCCATATCCAAGCATGGAAAACCAAAATTTTAGCAGCCCTAGGTGACAACGGGCAAGTCATTATTGAAGTCATTCCCGAACTAGAACGGATTATCGGACAACAACCCGCAGGTCCAGAATTATCAGGGATAGCTGCTCAAAATCTGTTTAATTTACTATTCCAAAAATTTATTTCTGTCTTCACCACCAAAGAGCATCCCTTAGTGATGTTTCTGGATGACTTACAATGGGCAGATTCGGCATCTTTAAAGTTGATGCAATTGCTCATAAGTGAATCCCAGTCCAGTCACCTGCTACTAATTGGAGCCTATCGAGACAATGAAGTTTCGGCTGCCCATCCCTTAATGTTGACTTTAGATGAAGTCACGAAAATAGGGGCAATTGTCAATACCATCACACTCGCACCTCTGGCTAGAACCAGTTTGAATCAATTAGTAGCAGATACGCTGACTTGTTCTCCTAAGTTAGCAGAACCGCTGACGGAATTGGTGTATCAGAAGACAAAAGGAAACCCATTTTTTGCGACGCAGTTTATCAAGGCATTGCATCAAGATAAATTGATTGTTTTTAATATTCAAGCAGGATATTGGCAGTGCGATATTAGCAAAATTACAGAAGCAGCACTGACGGATGATGTAGTTGAATTCATGGCGCAGCAGTTACAGAAATTGCCCGTTGAAACTCAGGATGTTTTAAAATTAGCCGCTTGCATTGGCAATCAGTTCGATCTGACAACATTAGCAATTGTTTCGGAAATCTCGGAGACGGCAACAGCAACGGCTTTGTGGAAAACTTTACAGGAAGGTTTTGTTTTACCTCAGAGTGAGATTTATAAATTTTATGTAGGGCAAGAAGATAACATAGATCGCTCTACTTCTCAAACAGTTGTCTATCGCTTCTTGCACGATCGCGTCCAACAAGCTGCTTATTCTTTGATTCCGGAAAAAGAACGCGCGATCGCTCATTATCAAATCGGGCAATTACTCCTGCAACAAATTTCAGCAGAAGCCAGAGAAGAACGCATTTTTGAATTAGTCAATCAGTTGAACTACGGAACCATACTGTTTGTAGAACAAAAGGAAAGGGAGGAACTCGCCCAACTCAACTTCACTGCTTGCCACAAAGCCAGAGCCGCCACCGCATATCAAGCCGCCCGCGAATATGCCACAGTGGGGCTGCAACTGCTGGGAACAGACGCTTGGGAACGGCATTATGAAATGACCCTATCCCTGCACGACTTAGCTGCCGAGGTGGCTTTCTTGGCGGGCGATTTTGAGCAGATGCACAAGTGGATTGAAGCGGTCATTCATCATGCGAAAACACCTTTAGAACAGGTGCAAGTTTACCAAGTCAAAATCCAGGCATTGGTCGCCCACAATAAATTTGTCGAGGCGATCGCGATCGGTCAATCAGTCTTCCAAATGTTAGGAGTAAACCTACCAAATGAACCAACCCTAGACGATATTCGGCAGTTGAAGCAAGAAATTGATGCCTTAATTGAAGGTCGCTCTATAGAATCATTCTTTCATCTGCCGAAAATGAGCGACCCTCAGCAATTAGCCATTATGCAAAATGCGGCTCGGCTGACACCCGTCTGTTATATGTCCGGCACCAAGCTTTATTTCCTGGTGGTGGCACTCCAGGTTAAGTTGTCCATCCAATTCGGGAATAGTCCGGTTTCCGCTTTTTGCTACGTGGGTTACGCCTTCCAACTGAGGATGCTGTGGGGCGATATGACAATGGTGCCTCAGTTTGGGCAATTAGGATACCAACTCGCCTTAGAACCCGATGCCAAAAACATTCGAGCCGCAACCGCCATGTTAATGGGGGCATATGTTGGTTCTTGGACGATCCATCTGCAAGAAACGCTACCCATTCTTCTCGATGGCTATCAAGCTGGATTAGAAACAGGCAATCTAGAATTTATGGGCTACGACGCCCAGTTGTACTGTTTCAATGCTTATTGGTACGGTCAACCGCTAGCTGAACTCGAACCGCAAATTCGCGCCTATTACCAACAGTTGTGCGACCTCCACCAAGTCACAGCAGCAAACTGTGTGTTGGCGTACTTGCAGGCGGCTCAAATTCTCTTGGGTCAGTCAGAGGACGAGATTCCTTTACGCCAGGATGCCTATGAAGAAAAAGTCTTGGCTCAAGCAAAAGTCGATTTTTACCGACTATCTTTCTTCTACTTGTATCGATTCACATTAAATTACTGGCTGGAAGACTTTGCTAAAGCAGAACACGATGCTGCTCAAACGCGACAGTATTTGGCTGGAGGGATGGGAAGTATTGTTGAACCTATCTTCTACTTCTATGATTCTCTGAACGTGCTGGCCACTCCTGGTGAATCGATGTCCCAGTCGGAGCCGCGATGGCAGCGAATGGAAGAAAATCAAGCCAAGCTCAAAGACTGGGCAGCTTATGGCCCCATGAATTACTTGCACAAATATCATTTAGTTGAAGCCGAAAAAAATCGCGTTCTTTCTCGCAAAACAGAAGCTTTAGAATTTTACGATCTAGCAATTAAAGGAGCGAAGGATAACGGTTATATCCAAGAGGAAGGATTAGCCAACGAACTCGCGGCCAAATTCTACTGGGAATGGGGCAAAGAAAAAGTCGCCGCCAGCTATATGCAGGAGGCGTATTACTGTTATGCCCGTTGGGGTGCACTAGCTAAGGTTGAAGACTTAGAAAAACGCTATCCCCAATTACTTGGGCCTATCCTGAATCAGCCAAAACATCGCTTTAATCCTCTAGAGACGCTGGCAACGATTAGCCACTCTTCCCAGACTTCCAGTAATAGCAGCACCAGTATTTCCCAGGCCCTAGATTTCGCATCTATTGTGCAAGCTGCTCAAGCTTTATCCAGTAAAATTCAGCTTGATGAATTGCTCGACACCCTCAACCAAATTATTTTAAAAACTTCGGGCGCCGAAACTTGTGCTTTGCTACTCCCCCATCAGAAGGAATGGCAAATCCGGGCAATAACTCACATTAATCCAGATAACCAGTTACCCACAACCCTGCTGCAAACCCAACCTCTAAATGGCTCGGCGGTGATTCCGCTCAAGCTGGTTTATTATGTCAAACACACCCTGGAAACTGTGGTTATTGAAGGTGGCAAAACCGATATTCCGGGTTTAATGAATGACTGTACGTTCCAGTATCACTCTCAAAGTATGCTATGTACTCCGATTCTCGATCGCGGGAACTTAGTTGCGATACTTTATCTGGAACATAGCTCGACAAAAGGAGTGTTTACTCGCGATCGTCTCCTCGTCCTCAACTTCCTCTGCACTCAGGCTGCCATTTCCCTAGAAAATGCGCGATTGTATCAGCAAGCCCAGGACTACGCCCACCAGGTGGAACAATCTCAACTGCAATTAGTGCAGAGCGAAAAAATGTCGGCTTTGGGGAATTTAGTGGCTGGAGTTGCCCATGAAATTAATAATCCCGTTGGATTTATTTCTGGCAATATTCATGAGGCGATCGCCGCCGTCAAAGATCTGACTAAATACCTGCAAGTCTACCAAGAAAAATTTCCCCATCCTGGAGATGACATCGAGCAAATAGCAGAAGAACTTGACATCGAATATCTCTTAGAAGATTTACCAAAAATGTTGAATTCGATGCAAATCGGGTGCGATCGCATTCAAGGTATCAGCACCAGTCTTCGTACCTTTTCCCGCTCCGACAAAGATTACAAAGTTCCTTTCAATATTCATGACGGAATTAACAGTACGATTTTGATTCTCAAACACAGATTGAAAGCGAACGAACAGCGTCCAGCCATTGAAGTTGTGAAAGAGTATGGGAACTTGCCCTCAGTGGATTGCTTCCCCGGACAATTAAATCAGGTGTTTATGAATATATTGGCTAATGCCATTGATGCACTGGAAGAATCAAATCGGGAACCGAGTTTAAAGAAGATTAAAGCCCCAGCTAATTGCATCACGATTCGGACAGAAAGGCAGTCTAAGGAGTGGGTGACGATTCGCATTTCTGACAACGGGCCAGGGATATCAGATGAGATAAAAGGTCAGATTTTTGACCACTTATTTACTACCAAGGGAGTAGGAAAAGGCACGGGGTTGGGATTGGCGATCGCACGGCAGATTGTAGTTGAGAAACACGGCGGTACAATCGAGGTAAATTCTGTAGTTGGAAAAGGGACGGAGTTTACGATATCATTGCCGATGAAAGGATAAGACTAGGGAGGATCTCATATTGGTAAAAACACTTCTTCTGGCTCCTTCCTTCTTCTTCTTTCCTCCTGCCTTCTGCCTCCTCTCTCCTGCCTCAAAATTTCAATTTTGGGCTGGGTTGCTTTCATTGAGATACTCCCTAATACCATTTTCTTAAAGTCTTGCTACAGATATGGCTTCTAAAATGAACTTCCATCCCGTCAAAGAAGCAATTACTTGATTCGTTAACTTTTCTAACTCTTTTTGCAGCGCCGCTCTTAACTTTTCTATTTGTTCAAATCTCAACCATTGCAATTGTTCTTTTATGTATCCCCACAGTCTTTCTATTGGGTTTACTTCTGGACTTTAGGGGGGTTAAAATAGTAAAATAACGTTTTCTGGCATACTGAGCTTTAAAGAGTTATGAAACCCTCCATTATCTACTTGAATTAGATGTAAATCCTCCGGGTACTCACTAGCAAAAAGCTCTAAAAATTTCTCAAAGCACACTGTATCTAAATGACTAAACTCATAAAACAAACTGGCTCCTGTTAGCGGCTCTACTGAACCATACAACCACAAATAAGTAAAGTCCCATTGTACTTTGCCTTGCGGTTTTATGCCGTAATCGGTTAGCTTTCTTCTTTGAATTGTATGTAACCCCATTCGACTTTCGTCTTGACTCCAATACCGCTTTTTTTTCCATTGTTTGAAAAAGCTCTGACTTTTACTCAGACTGGCTTTAATTAAGATTGGCAGTTTTTTTTAACTATTCTACTGCTCCTGATTTCTGCTTTTCATTCACAGGACGTGGAACTTTTAATTTGCCTTTAAGGCGATATCTTACCCATTGATGCACTGTCCGATATGCCACAGGAATGTCACAACAGCTTGTCAACCATTGATGTACTTCTTTGTAGCTACTGAATCCTTCTACTTGGTTTAACTCTTCTGATAATTTCTCTACAATTTCGGGATTCATTATTCTGGGTCGACCCGGACGAGGTTTCTGGCATAATAATTCTTCTATTCCCCCAGTTCGGTAGCTAGACAACCATCTTTGTATTGTGGTACGATGCTTACCTAAGCGCACCGCAGCAGACAATATACTATCCACTCTTTGGGTTTTGAGCCAATACAGAATCAGCAGTTTGTCGTGGCGCACAGCATCTTTCTCTAGACCCAGCAAAGTTTTCAGTTCTGCTGCGGTTTCTCGAATTACAATCTTGGCAACTCCTGACACTGTTTTGACCTCTATTTGGCTACTAAATTGCACAATGCACTTCTACTAACTGTAGCACTGTTTTATGAAATTGGTATAAGACTATCTTGATAGAGCGCCATCTTTCTGTTTAAAAGTGAAAAATCATAAAAGCGGTAGAGTCGGTCTGTTGGGGATATCGTAGTTCTATTTTCCTCAGACTCGACCAATAAAAGTGTATAGTTACAATAGTTCGGACAGTTTTTATATAGCCCAATGGCTTATGCTCGCTTGACTTCGCAGCCCCTGTGGATAATTAAATCAATGTCAGCTCTACCCCTGACTTACATTTAATTCGACTTTTTTATGCTCCTGGCCCCGCGTAAGCTTGTAGTATCCTTCCAAAAACTGTGCGGAGTATTTATTGATACTTAGTTACAAGAGTCAATGTCTAAGATGGAGTAATCCAGAGGAGTAGCGCAGTGGATTTGACAAACCGAGTTTCAGGATACAATCTGGTTGAACAATTATACTGCGGTTCGAGAACCCTAGTATATCGAGCGCTCCGAGAAACAGACCAGATTCCAGTTGTCATTAAACTATTAAATCGAGACTATCCCAGCTTCAGCGAACTGCTGCAATTCCGCAACCAGTA
>NZ_JAUBQU010000043.1:0-49266 GCF_036701435.1 Microcoleus sp. Pol12A5 | reverse complement strand
CTTTGATAATTTTCGAGAACGCGTATTAGCTTGCTTTTCTAATTAGATAAAAATATCACCGCAACTTCAGGAGAGCCTATACTCCTAATACTGAAGGTGCTAATGTGGCGATGTGATGGAGTTTCTCTCGGAAGCAGAGGGAGGAGAATTATGGGTCAGAGCAACTCCGCCCTATGGCAAACTCCACTTTTACGAAGAGATTCTTCAAGTATCTACTTATGTCACTTACGATCCATACGAAGGTATTTTAGAAGTGCGCTATTTGTAAGATCGGCGGTATGTTTTACATTCAGCCAATGAGCAGGGGCGGGTGTGCATTCCACAACTGGAACTATATCTGGGGATTTGGTCCGGGGAAAGGTTGGGACAAACTATGAACTGGCTGCGCTGGTGGGATAATTTAGGTAATTTGTTGCTGTGGAGTTCAGAACAAGCTGAGCAAGAAAGGCAAAGGGCTGACCAGGAAAGCCAAAGGGCTGAACGATTGGCGGCTAAGTTGCGCGAATTGGGAGTCGATCCAGATTGCACGCTGATGGAAAGCTAATTTGCGATCGCCCTTAATACACAGAACTGATCCAACCCTCTACCAGAATAGGCGCAACCACAGGCAGATTGTGCCTACAAAACGCTATATTTTTTTGTCCCTAAGTCCTGAATCGAAAATCAAAAATTAAAAATCGAAAATCAATTGACGTTTGTAGCAATTCGTGATATTATTCTCCGCATTTGTCTCGATATAAAAAATATTTATGAATAAATCTTAAGTTTTAATTAAATTTAGTATTATAATTTTGGTAACTTCCAACTAAGTATTTATTCTCACTATGGTAGCGGATCAATTTCCTTGGCTGACCGCAATTGTCATCCTACCCCTCCTAGCTTCCCTCGCCATCCCTTTCCTGCCGGATACAGACGGCAAAACCATTCGCTGGTATGCCCTAGGCGTAGGTATTGCAGATTTTGTATTAATGTGCTGGGTGTTTTGGACTCATTACGATCCAAGCATCTCTACTTTCCAAATCGTAGAGCAATATTCCTGGATACCTTCTTTAGGCCTCAACTGGTCTGTGTCGGTTGACGGACTGTCAGTTCCGTTGGTATTGTTGGCGGGATTGGTGACGACACTATCAATCTTTGCAGCCTGGGAAGTCGATCGCAAGCCGAGACTCTTCTATTTCCTGATGCTGGTGATGTACTCGGCACAAATAGGAGTGTTCGTCGCCCAAGACATCATGCTGCTGTTCATTGTCTGGGAACTAGAACTAATTCCGGTGTACCTCCTCATCTCGATTTGGGGCGGACAAAACCGCCGCTACGCAGCTACAAAATTCTTGATTTATACCGCAGGCGCTTCCATCTTTATTTTAATAGCTGCCTTAGCAATGGCATTCTACGGCGGAGGCACCCCCACCTTCGACATGGTAGAACTTGGCTTGAAGGACTATCCACTGGGTTTAGAATTACTGCTTTATGCGGGATTGCTGATTGCCTTCGGTGTGAAACTGGCGATTTTCCCCTTCCACACTTGGCTACCTGATGCCCACGGTGAAGCATCTTCTCCCGTGTCGATGATTCTGGCCGGCGTATTGCTGAAAATGGGCGGATACGGGCTGATTCGGCTGAACTTGGAACTTCTTCCCCAAGCACACGTTTACTTTGCACCGATTATGGCGGTGCTCGGCGTGGTCAACATTATCTACGGGGCGCTGAATTCCTTCGGCCAATCGAACATGAAGCGCCGCTTAGCGAATTCGTCGATTTCTCACATGGGATTCGTGTTGTTGGGTATTGCTTCCTTCACGGATTTGGGAATCAACGGGGCGCTGTTGCAAATGATTTCCCACGGTTTAATCGCCTCAGTATTGTTTTTCCTGGCTGGCGTTACTTACGATCGCACCCATACAATGATCATGGACGAGATGGGCGAGATTGGAAAAGTCATGCCGAAAGTGTTTGCCTTGTTTACCGCAGGCGCGATGGCATCCTTGGCACTCCCCGGCATGAGCGGTTTTGCTAGCGAACTCTCAGTGTTTGTGGGCGTCGCAACTAGCGATATGTACAGCAGTTCTTTCCGCGCGGTGACAGTGTTCCTGGCTGCCGTAGGACTGATTTTGACGCCTATTTATTTGCTCTCAATGCTGCGACAGTTATTTTATAACTGTGGGACACTAGCGGCTTGCGACCTTGAGGATCTAAATTTGCAGAATCAGAGAAAAAATCTGGATGAAGCGGTTTGTTTTGGTAATAGTTGCGTTTTGCCGGGTGATGCACCGTTTATTGATGCTAAACCTCGGGAAGTGGCGATCGCCTTTTGCTTTTTGATACCGATTGTCGGCATTGGTTTTTATCCCAACATGGCGATGCAAGTCTACGATGCCAAGACTGTCGCAGTCAACGCAGAAGTCCGCCAATCTTACATCCAAATCGCTCAACAAAATCCTCGGATTTATGCGAATCAACTTTTGGTTCCCAAGATTGCCCAAGCTCAAAAATCGCCTGCTTTGGACAAAATTACACGGTCTGAATCTGCATCGGTTTTTGGCATTGTCAAATAATTTTATCGAATTCTGTTTTTGTTAAAAATTGGGCGATCGCTTTTGTCAAAGGGCGATCGCTTTTTTCTTATCGCTGAATTTCTGAAATAATCTGTGCCAGATTCTGCCTAGCATATCCCACCTCAAGAATCGATTCATCCTCCAGATCCGAGACAACTTTATTCAAGATCTTTAGCGGTTCTTCAGAGCCTGTCGTCTTCACAAACAAAACTTGCAACCGATTTTTTACTAATGCTAAAATAGAGCTACTTGGTTTGCCTTTATCGCCTTTCCGTTTAGCAATGTTGATGCTCAAGTTGTGAGTTTTCAACAGCCGCATTCTTTCTCTTCCTTGCGTCTTAACTGTCTCCAAAACCTCTGCTCGAATCTGCTCCACTAATCTGTCGGTAACATATTGCACTATCAAAGGCTGAAGCATAAAAAAAGTTTCCCCGCCCTCACTGATTTTGTCAATCAGCGAGCGACGACCCAGAGAATCGAGATTTTTCAGCAAATCTGAAAACGATGAATTGACGAACATCTGCTCTCGTAAAGTTGGCAGGGAAATCGGGGTTTGAGCAATAGCAATCCAGTAGGCAATATCTTGTTCTGAGCTCGATATTCTATCGAACTGCTGCGCCAACAAATTGCTGATATGTTCTTCAATAAATAAAGCCGTTGCTTCCAAAAGCTTGAAAACATTCCCCTCGAAAAACTCATTAATTGTTGTCGCTACAATCTTTAATGCTAACAGATTGCCTCCGTACCGAGATAACAAGATTTCCAACTCTCGATCTTGAGGCAACAAACCTTTTTCTTGGAAAATTTCCCGGGCTATTTCCGAGGAAATAGCAGGTTTTAAAGACCGCACTTTTTCTCCCGCCAGCAAAGCCAGTTCTGTAGGTTCTTCCGAACTAACTAGCAGTAAACAGCTATTGTGATTGACCTCACACAGCCGCACGATTAGATCTCGATATCCTTCGTAGCCTTCCCGGTAGTGTCCCGCTAATTCTTCGGGTCTGAGAACCGCTTCAAAATCGTCTAAAATTACCAGACAGCGGTGTTTCCGCAGATACTCGACCAATCGCGAAATTTTGCTGTTGAGGTCGATCCTCTTCGAGGGCTCGGCTAACGGCACATCGGGTTTTTGTTGGTTAGAAAAAAGTTGAATTAAGCTTCCTAGGAAATCGGATGGTGCTGGTGTCGATCGCAGGGATCGCCAAATCACAAAATCAAACTCATTCTGTACCTGTTTTGCCAACTGCACTGAAAGAGTTGTTTTGCCGCTACCAGCCAAACCCAGCAGCGCTACCAGCCGACAATTATCTGATACAATCCACTGCTTTAAAGTAGTTAATTCTTCAGTCCGTCCGTAAAAAACCGAAACATCCGGTGCTTGGCCCCAATCTTCCTGTCGGTGTCCAATCGCCATTTTCAATAGAGAGCCTTTACCTCGACTAAAATCGCTCGTTCCCTGATCGGTGTGGTATGAAAACAGCAACTGATGCCTCAATTCCGAAAGCTTTCCAGGGCCGTTCCCCCCGATATGAAACTTTTTGTAAACTTCGCCGAGTCTTTTGCGAACCGCGATGTCGCTAATGCCAAGCTTGGTTGCAATTGTCGCCGTAGATTGACCGTCGAGAGCCATAAAGACTGTTTCTAACTCGGCATCTGTGACGCCGCGCTCCTTAGCGATCGTTTGCACAAAGCTTTGAGGAATCGGAGTAGTCAAGGTAAGAATCTCGCCTATACTAAAAATCTATCTTCCATTATATTCTGTGAGTTCTCGCGGGCGAGCAATTAAATCGAATCCGCCAAAGTTCAGCTTGCTTTTTGTTTGGGCAGTTTTAGATATTTATACCAATTATCGATCGTGATACCACTTCAAAAAAAGAATACAACTTTAGTAGAACCTATTATAGGGTTGGTGGAGCCGCGGCGATTCCTCTGTAGAACCCAACTATAAATCTTCAACCGCGCCTCCACCCACCGCGCACCCACAACCGGGTAAATGTACAATCCCTGAAAGCAGTGCTGTCTCAGCTAAAAACCTTCGTACTAGCGCGGTATTCTTCCGTCGAAACCAGTCGCCAACCCCCATCGCCCAAAAGTTCCAAAACTTGCTGGTGATATTGCAACAAACTCATTCTGTGACCGACACTCACAAAAGTAGTTTTAGTGGCTTGCAACTGCTCGTATAAATGTTGCTCGTTCTTCAAATCCAAAGCACTTGTCGCCTCATCCAAAATAGTATATCGCGGTTCCGTCAATAACAATCTAGCAAAAGCTAAACGCTGTTGTTCTCCCAGCGACAAAATCTCACCCCAATCTAAATCCGCATCAAAGCCGCCCAATCTTTCCGGCAAATCTGCTAAGTTTACTGATGCCAAAACGCGACGCAATTTTTCCTCATCAACCTCGCTGCTGGTGTTGGGATACAGAAGTTGCGATCGCAAACTACCCAAAATCATATAAGGACGCTGCGGCAAAAACAGCATCTCCCCCAATTCCGGCCGCGCCAAACGGCCCGTTCCCGATTCCCACAAACCCGCAATTGCCCGCAGCAAAGAACTCTTCCCAGCACCGCTTTGGCCGACAATTAACAGTCCTTCACCGGGCTGCACTGCTACCGACAAATCGCTAATCAAAGTCTTTTGATGCTTGGGAGTATCTAAAGTAACGTGTTCCAGTGTCAATTGCGAACTTATAACTGTATCGATTGTTCTGAAGTCTAGTTGTACAGCAGTTTTTTGATTTTTTATAGAGTCATTAAACGTGGCTAAACGATTAATTCCCGCTGCAAACAAACTCAAGCTTTCAATCCTATATACAACCAAAGAAAAGGCATCGGAAACCTGACGAAAAGCAAATTCAGCTTGAGTAATATCACCGTATCGGATCTCACCTGCAAAGTAGATAGAAGCCAGGAATAAAGAAGGAATAATATAAGTTGCATATCTATAGCCCACTCTAAAATATCCCAGATTTCGCTGCCAACCAATTAGCAAATTAAAGTTCCGAACAGCTTGTAAAAAGCGGTGTTTTACCTGAATAGATTCCTGTGCTTCTCCCCGGTAAAAAGCAATTGATTCTGCATTGTCCCGAATGTGAACCAATCCATAGCGAAAGTCAGCCTCTTTGGAGAGCTGGTTGAAGTACAAAAATATCAACCTTTTGCCAAAAATTACCATGACTGTCGTGCCAAAGACAGCATAAATAATTAGTCCGAGCGAAAGAGCTTTGGAAATAGACCAGAGAATCCCTGTAAAAGAAATAATATCGATAACTGCTCCCAATATCAGCAGCAAAAACTCTAAACTTGTGCTAGTGAAAGATTTGATATCTTCCGCAATCCGCTGGTCGGGATTGTCGATTTCCTTCTGAGAATTGATTTCGTAATAAGCGCGGTTTTGCAAATAACTACCTAGGAAACTATCAGTCATCCACTCTCGCCAGTACAATCCCAGTTTATCTTGAGTATACCCGTAAATAACAACTATCGGGGTACCGATAATAAAAACTCCAGCATAAACCCACATAAACCGCCAAAAAGTAATTTGATCTTTTTCAGCCAGCGCTGTCGTGAAAAAATTACTAATATAGCTAATGACTACGTTAATTCCGCTAACAGACAGCGACAAAAATAGCAGCAGAGCTAACATTATCCACTGCTTCCAGCGCGGTATCAGCTTGCTTCTAAAAAAGACAAAAGCAGCCAGCGGGAGGATTAGCATTAAACCAACGATCGCAATTGTCGGTGAGTAGATAATTTCTTTGATTAAAGTAGCTAAGCCAGCCGCAACCCCGTTAAAAGCCTCTGGAAATAAGACTTGAGCAACCAAACTAATAACACTGACAGCCACAAACATCGCAGCGAACAGAAATATCAACAACAGCACTACTAATCCTAAAAAGATTCTGCCACCTCCCGGCTCTAAAGGATAAAAGTAAGGTTGAGCGATCGCAATAAATCTCTGCCACAACTGACGGTCAAATCGATTCATCTTTGCTGTTTACAAAACTACTTTGACTTTTCTAACATATCAAGCCTGGTGACAAAATGCAGCAGTAATTTATTTCGGACTTTCGCGAAAATTTTGTCTCACCCACAGACGGAAACTTGTTTTCCGAGTTAACTGGTTGACAGAAAAAGCTTAGGAACTTACTTCAAGCTTTTAGATTCATCTGTTGAATCAATTATTTAATCTCAAATCTCAAATTGCTCTAGCTGGAAGAAGTTGCGCTATCGCCGGCCAAGTCGGACTGCAATTTACTGCTGTAAAATCGTTGGCTAATTCCTAAAATTACTTGTTTCATTAGCCAGTACAAAACAGCAATTACTACAAAAGTTACCGCCATGACTAAGACCGGACGCTTGCCTATCAAATCGTTCATTACGGTGTTAACTAGCGCATCGGGGTTAGTCAGAATGTCCCAACTGTTGAAGCGGATAAATCGCCCTAAGTAAATGCCGATCGCCGAAAGTGCGTGTATAGTTATCTCCGTTGCCAGGATAAATTTACTCCAACCCTGTTGCTTCAAATAGTAACCCAAATTCATTACCGACAGCACGTAAGCCCCAAACCCAACCAGCATAAACGCCAGATACTGCGGGATCAAAGCTAGAGTCACAATCCACACCGAGTTCCCCTCTTTAATCTGACGTATGAGGTGAATGATATCAGTTAAAACGTAGGGCGCATTAGGCAAAAATGCGATAAACCAGAAAAAACCGCCCCACCACCGGAGAGAGCGAACTCCGCGCTGCCGGAGTACCCAAATGTCTACAGCCATCAATGCGAGTGTAATGGCGATCGCGCCCAAAACGTAAGTTTTGCCCACATCTTGCACAATGTGCTTCAGATAAGCCAAAACATGGCGCGTACTGGGCAAAAAAGTAGCGCCCAGGAGAAAGGCCGTACCCCACAGCAGCCAGGGCGATCGAGGTTTGCGGAACAGCCAAAAACTCAGGCCCAGTGGTACTAAAGCCAAAAACAAATTCCAAGACATCCACCGGACATTGTGTCCCATTGCTTGCAGCGCTTCCAGGATAAATCCCATCATGTCAATTTTTATACAATTAAAGGTTTGATGCAGCACCGCTTCCTTAGCAGCTTCAATCTATTTTAGTCGTTAACTTGTAGGGTCCGTCACCTTATGACCCCAAATGCCACGCCTGAAAATCAGGAACTGCTAATAGTTGTAGGGTGCCTCAGCTTATGACTCGACGCCCGCGCCTGAAAATCTAAAATCGACTGACGCCCTCTACCACTGTGGAGTGAATTCTAAAATCTAAAATCTAAAATCTAAAATCTAAAATCTAAAATCGACTGACGCACCCTACTATTCATGCACTTAGTCAAACGGAATCTCAATCTTAAAAGTCGTTCCGCATCCTATGGATGAAATACAGTCAATCTTACCCTTGTGCTTTTCCACCACAATCGAGTGCGCGATAGACATTCCCAGCCCCGTACCTTTTCCCACAGCTTTCGTAGTAAAAAACGGGTTAAAAATTCTATCAACTATTTCATCGCGAATGCCCGTACCGTTGTCCGAAATTTCTACCCTAATAGTTTTCTGGGGAGTTACACCCGTGGAAATAGCAATCCGTCCACTCTTTGTCTCTGATTCTGGAACCGATAACTGGTGATATCGTTCTTCAATAGCATCAACTCCATTAGCAATAATATTCATAAATACCTGATTCAGTTGGCTCGCATAGCACTCCACAAGTGGCAGTTTTCCAAAATCCTTAATTACTTCAATTTCCGGGCGGCTGTCTCGACTCTTCAAGCGGTGCTGCAAAATTAACAATGTACTCTCAATTCCCGCGTGAATATCAACCGGCTTCATTGCCGATTCGTCGAGTCGCGAGAAATTTCTGAGGGACAACACAATTTGCCGGATACGCTCGGTTCCTACCTGCATTGAACCCATAATTTTTCTTAAATCCTCAGCCATGAAACCCAAATCAATCTCTTCTATGCGAGCGAGAATTTTTGAATTAGGTTCGGGATACTCATGCTCGTAAATAGTCACCAGATCGAGTAACTGTTTTGTATACTGGTTGAGATAATCAATGTTAGCGTGAATGAAGTTAACGGGATTATTGATCTCGTGAGCGATCCCTGCGACTAATTGCCCCAAAGAAGACATCTTTTCAGTTTGAATGAGCTGAGTTTGAGTAGAGCGCAATTCCAGCAGCGCTGACTCTAAATCTCGAGCTTTTTCTCTTTCTCGCGCCTCGCTTTGCCGCAGTGCTTCCTCTGCTTGCTTGCGAGTCGTAATATCCTGGGAAACTCCAATTATTACTTTAGCCTTACCGTCCGCACTCCTGCTAAAAATAGTATCCCGACTTTGCAGCCACAACAATTGACCGTCTGCTGCCAGCACCCGGTACTCAATTTCCCTAGTTTCGCCATCTTCAACTCCTGTAAAGCTGGCGTGATGTTTCCCAATTTTAGGCAAATCTTCCGGGTGTATTAGCTGAGGCATTAGTGACGAATCCATCGCTGTAATGTCATCGCTGCTATAGCCCAAAAGCTGCTTCATTGAAGTATTAGTGTAGATATTTCGCTGTTCTTCCAAATCGTAGAGATACAAAATACCGGGAGTAGCATCGGCTACTTTTTTAATGAACTGCTGGCTTTCTTGCAAAGCTAACTCAGCTTGTTTGCGATCGGTAACATCAACGGTGATGCCGTCCCAAAGAATATCGCCATTTTCTTTAGCTTCAGGACGCGAGTTTGTCTGAAACCAGCGAACCTTGCCCGAAGGCAGCACCAGCCGTCCTTCCCACTGCCAAGGCTGCAAAGTTTGCGCTGAAATAGCAACAGATTCGCAGTAATTTTGGCGGTCGTCGGGATGAACCAAATCTGTTAGCAAAGCCGAATTTTGCAGAACAGCTTCTGGTTCTAACTCAAACATTTCTAGGGAACCAGGACTCATGTAAGGGAAGCTAACAGAGCCATCTGCACGCAACAAACATTGATAAATGATTCCCGGCAAATTAGCAGATAGCTTTTGGAATCTTGCCTCACTTTCCCGCAGTGCTTCTTCTGCTTGTTTGCGCTCCGTAATGTCAGTAATTGAACCCACCATGCGGCCTGCTTTTCCAGATGCGTCCCACAAAGCTTGTCCCCGACTCAATATCCATTTGTAGGTGCTGTTGTAGCACCACAATCGGTACTCGGTGATGTAATGCGGCGTTTTCTTGTTTAAGTGGTCTTGGAGAGCTTGCATTACTAAGGTTAAATCGTCGGGATGCGTACCCCTGTTCAATTCGCCAAAGTAATCGAGAGTTTGGCTGTGTTCGTATCCAGTTATTTCTTTAAATCGATCGGACAGGAATAGTTCCCCTGTTTGCAAGTTCCAATCCCAAATGCCGTCATTGTTGCCTTTGAGTGCTAACTGCCAGCGTTCTTCAGTTTGCATCAATTGAGCAGTTCTATCTTTGACTCTATTTTCTAGTTCTTGATTTAGCTTTTTGAGACTTTCTTCGGCATGGTTGCGTTCGATCGCAATTCCTGCTAAATTAATAATCGCTTCTATCAATTGCAACTCAAATTTTTGGGGGTAGCGGGGTTGGGGATAATACATTCCAAAAGTTCCCAAAACTTGACCCTGAGATGAGAAAATAGGAGTAGAAAAGCAAGCTCTCAGTCCAAAACTCAAGGCTAAATCTCGAAAATTTTTCCACAAAGGATCGCTGGCAATATCTGTAACGATTACCTGTTGGCGACTAAAGGCAGCAGTGCCGCAGGAACCGACATCCGGGCCGATGGCGATGCCATGAATAGCAGCATTGTAGCTGTCGGGCAAACTGGGCGCGGCTCCGTGAAGTAAATGTTCGCCATCTGGAGCTAGAAGCAATATCGAACCCATGACATCTCTAGATTGCTGCTCGATAATTTTAACTAAAGTATTTAAAGTCTCGCCAAGAGTTGCGCCCTTAGCAATCTTTTCTAAAATTTGTTTCTGACCGGTTAACCAATTTTCAGCTTGTTTTCGCTCCGTAATGTCGCGAGCCACCCACAGAACCGTTTTTTCTTTCATCGGCGAAATTGTAGCGGCAAACCACTTTTGTATGCTGGCAATTTCCAGGTTATATTCAAAAGTAAAGGTTTGATTTTTAGCTAGGGCGGTGCGAATTTGCTCCAGAAAAAATTTTCCTTTTTCTGGATCGAATAAATCGTTAATTTTTTTACCTGCAAATTCCGCCGTGTCCTTGTACAATAATTGGGGATTTGTCGGGGCAACTTTCAGGAACCGTCCCTCAATATCGAGCTCGAAAATTACGTCGTTCATGGCAGCGAACAAAGCTCGAAGTTCGGATTCTGAAGCTTGGAGGGCGATTTCAGCTTGTTTGCGATCGCTAATATCCGTCCCGATACAAAGCAGTCCTGCCAAATTTCCTTTCGCATCTAGTAAAGGTTTATTTGTCCACGCTATCCACACCTTTTCCCCTTTGCTGCGGATGCTTTCATTTTCGTTTTGGAAGTATTTTTCCGGCTGTGTCAAACAGTCTCGAATCATTGCCGCCAGGTCACTTTCGGATAAATCTGTTTTCGGTATAATTGTGCCGATCGCACTTTTGCCGATGATTTCTGCTTCTGAATACCCGAAAAAAGTTTCAGCAAACTCGTTAAAAAAAGTAATCTTGCCTTCACTGTCTAACTGCACAATCATGCTGTTAGCATTTTCAACTAATTGCCGGTACTTAACTTCGCTCGAACGCAGTTTCGCACGGCCGTACACCCAGCTAAAAACTGCGACCCCGGTCAGAAGTGCCAGCGAGTCGCCTCCGAAGAGCAGCCACCCCCTAAACGGCGAATTCGCAGGCCATCCTCCCGCCGGAATTGCTGCCAACTGCCAGGAACCGTTGGGTAAAGTCACTTCCAGCAGCACGGGATTGTGCTGAAAAATTGACCCATCACCGAAAAACACAGGGCCGGATGCTCCCTTCCCGTCTTTGCCCCGCAGAGCGTATTGGAGCTTCGCTGAGGAGTCGTTGAGTCCTGCTTCTTCAATCAGGGAATTTTTGTCGATGATCAAACCTGTCAAGCCCCAGTAAATTCCTGTTTCAGGCTCGGCGCCCGAAGGTGTGAGAAAAATCGGCGATCGGCTGATAAACGTCTCGTCCCCCTCCAGTAATTTCACGGGCCCGGCTAGCAAAGTTTTTCTGGTGTAGATAACCTCTTTGACCATTTGTCGCTGTGCGGGTAGCGCCGTCAAGTCAACCCCGATCACCGCTTCATTTCCCTCCCGTGGATAAATGTAAGCGACCCTCGTGCCTTTAACTAAAGTTATGGCGCGAATGCCGGCTTGCTCTGCCACCAGAATTCTCGCCGTCGCTGCAAACTCGGCTTCGGTGATGTTTGGGTTATTGGAAAGGTAAGCCCCCAAACCCCGCGTCAAAAACACGCGGGAATTCAAAGCGCCTTCGAGCTTAGAACGGACTGTGCTGAGGCGATCGAGGGTGCTAGCGCGGTTGTACTGCAAAAACCGTCGCTGTTCCGATCGATCTAAAATGCCAACTCCGACCAAAATTGCTATTGATGCCGAAATAGCTGCTAAATACGGTGAAATTTGGAATTTTTTAACCTTAAAGTATTCCATCTGCCGGGGGTTAAGGTATTTTTTTACGTCTTTAGATAGATTTAGTTTAGTTTGATTTCTATAAACAAAGGCAAGCTTTCGGGGATACCGGGCTTTTCGCAAGCTAGCACGAGTTTTGGGTCTTCTAGGACGCCCGCTGAACGTGGGCGATCGGCTTGCCTCTAATCATCTATTCTGTGAACAAAGTTTTAAATCTCAAATTGACTGACCGAAAGTAATGTGGTCATAAGCCCCCGGATTCATTCCAAGGCGCAGGCTCAGGACGGATCAATCTAAAATCTAAAATCTAAAATCTAAAATCTAAAATTGGTTGACTCGGCATTTATCGGTTAGGGTGCGCCGCGCCAGCACCAGAGCGGTGGGGGAGCGCGCACCCGAAAGACTGGAGTTATTAGCTAAAATAGGTTTAGCAATAATTTTTTTCAGCGCTACGGCCAATCATTCATAGGGGCAATTTGATGCAAGAACAGTTGATGGAAGCGATCGCACCTTACCGCGATCGCGTGGATTATCTGGAAGTTCGCCTCGAACAAAGCGAGTCAACTGCGATTAGTTTTCGCGGCCCTCAGTTAGATGCTGTCAACCGCAGTTTTAGTCTTGCCGGCGGCATCCGCGCCTGTCATAAAGGCGGCTGGAGTTTTGTAACTTTTAACGGTTTAGCTGAGTTAAAAGACCGAATTGAAGAAGCTGTAGTCCAGTCTCGTTTGGTTGGCAGCGAAAAAACTCTACTAGCAGATGCCACCCCGATTCAAGATTATGTCGCGGTGGAATTGGGCCGCGACCCGCGCTCTATTACTCTAGCCGAAAAGCGGAAATTGCTCGAATCTTACAATCAGTTGCTGTTAGATTACGACCCGCGAATTCAGACGACAATGGCAGGTTACAGCGACAGATTCGGCATTACTTATTTTGTGAATTCTCAAGGTACTTGCATCGCTCAAGAGCGCTTGGACGTGACCGGGCGTTTCGGGGCGATCGCCCGCGGCGAGGGCGGTGTCGTCCGCCAAGGGTTTGAGTCGATTCACTCGCGATCGGATTACGATGTCTTGACAAATATTGAAGATCGTGTTAAGAGTGCTGCCGTTCGAGCTGTAGGCCAACTAGAGGCGAAATCAGTGAAAGGCGGTCAGTATCCGGTGATTTTAGACCCTTATTTGTCGGGGGTTTTTATTCACGAAGCTTTCGGGCATTTGTCGGAAGCAGACGGCATTTACGAAAACCCGAAAATGCAGGAATTGTTGACTTTGGGCAAGCCTGTGGCGATCGAACAATTGAATGTAATTGACGACGCAACTGTGCCGGGATTGCCGGGAACTTTGAAATATGACGACGAAGGCGTGCCGGCTCAGTGCAAGCATTTAATTAAAAATGGAGTTTTAGCCGCTCGGATGCACAATCGCGAGACTGCGGGCAAAATGGGCGAAAGTCCGACGGGAAATGCCCGGGCTCTGAGTGCTACTTTTATGCCTTTGGTGCGGATGACTAATACTGCGATCGAGTCTGGCGAACATTCTTTTGACGAAATGGTTGCCGACATTGACGAAGGAGTTTATGCAGTGCGGATGTTGGGAGGACAAACCAACGGCGAAATGTTTACCTTTGCGGCGGCTCAAGGGTTCATGATTCGTGACGGCAAATTAGCCGAACCCGTGAGCGATGTCACTTTAAGTGGCAATGTATTTCAGACTTTAAAAGATATTGAGTCTATAGGAAACGACTCGGTTTATGCCTACGGCGGTTGCGGTAAAAATGGCCAAAGTGGTTTGCCCGTCAGTGTCGGCGGCCCCCATCTCCGGATTAAAAATGTTGTAGTCGGAGGAAGGTAATCATTAGTCATTAGTCATTAGTCATTAGTTCAAAACTGACGCAACTGGCACATGGTGAAGGCGTGCTTGCGCCCTCACGCCTCACCTTAACCAGTCCGGGACACTGATAAGTTGACAAATCACTCAAAATCTACTATTGACGGCTTCAGCTAGGTCGTTCGGTGTTCGGTGTTTGGGAGACTTCAGAAATTACAGAAAAATTGGGGAAGTGCGATCGTGATATGAGATTTTACCAGAGTTTACCCTGATTTTTATTTAATTCCCCTTAACTCGCCTTCATCTGTACCCGATCCCTCTGGTTAATGGGAATCTCAATCACAAATTCTGCACCTTGATCTGGCTGCGAAAAACACTTCAAATCTCCGCCGTGCTTCTCGACAACAATCTGATAGCTGATCGATAATCCCAAGCCAGTGCCATCACCCAGAGGTTTAGTGGTGAAGAAAGGATTAAACAACCGATTTATTACATCGCTTGTCATCCCCGATCCATTATCTTTAAAACAGATTCTTACCCATTCGCGATTCAGCATAGAAGTAGCAATCGTAATCGTCCTAGGCTCGTTTTTAATTTGCTCCGGGCTGCCTTTTTTATCATAGTGATTCAAGGCATAAATGGCATTGCTCAAGAGATTCATAAATACCTGATTCAACTGACAGGCATAACATTCTATTTGTGGCAAATCTCCGTATTCTTTAATAACTTTAATAGACGAAGAATTCGGCTTAGCCTTGAGCTGACTCTGCAAAAGCACTAGAGTGCTATCGATTCCCTCGTGAATATTAACGGGTTTCATCTCAGCTTCGTCTAGGCGCGAGAAGTTCCGCAACGTCAGCACAATCTGACGGATACGTTCTGCCCCCAATTTCATCGAAGACAGCATTTTAGGCATATCCTCTTGGATATATTCCAGCTCTATTTTCTCAATTAAAGCATCGATTTCAGGGTATTTATGGGCATCGTGCTGCTGGTAAAGCGTGATTAAACTCAATAGCTGATGAGTGTAATCATTTACATAAGTTAAGTTGCCATAGATGAAGTTAACTGGATTATTAATTTCGTGGGCAATACCTGCAATTAGTTGTCCTAAGATTGACATTTTCTCAGTCTGAATAAGCTGAGACTGGGTGCGCTGTAAATTTTGCAATGCCAGTTCTAATTGGATGGCTTTTTCTCGCTCTCGCGCTTCCGATTGCCGCAATTTATCCTCTCTTTCTTGGCGGGAGCGCTCGTTTTCCTTTAGCTGTTGCACATGGCATAAAGTTTTGTTAATTGTAATTTCTAAATCCTGAAAATTTAGAGGCTTAATTAAAAAGTCAAATGCCCCGCCGTTCATTGCCTTTCTGATATTTCCCAAGTCGCCATAGGCAGATATAACTACTGTTTTGACCATAGTAACTAGCTCGTTAAGTTTCGCGAGCAAAGCCATGCCATCCATGACTGGCATATTAATGTCTGTCAGTATAATATCTATATCAGGCTGCTCTCGCAACGTTGAAAGCGCTTCTACGCCATTGTGTGCAAAAAAAACTTGGTATTCTCCAGTGCGGATCTTTTGTCTAAATTTCTGGCAAATTAAAGATTCTAAATCTGGCTCGTCATCCACAAATAATATTTTAGCTGGCAGATTGCGAGCTATTTCGGTCGTAGGCGACATTTTTTGAACTCCTGGGTTTCATTAAATTATCCGACGAGTAATATTTATCTACTTTACGTTTTATTATAGATTATTTCAGAAGTAATGAAAAGGCTGATTTGTACAATGGCAAACCGGATGGCTGGAATAGGCTCTGAGTTTGATAGAAGTCGATTGATTAGCTAAGGTCGAGTGCCGCCGTAGTTTGTCTGATTGGAATTTCAATCCATAACTCTGTTCCCTGCCCCACCTCGGAAAAACAGTTCAATGCGCCCCCATGCTTCTCCTGTACAATTTGGTAGCTTATATAGAGACCCGAATCGGTACCTTCACCTACAGGCTTAGTAGTAAAAAATGGTTCAAAAATGCGGTCTTTCACCTCGGCCGTTATTCCAGGCCCATTGTCCCGAATTTGAATGACGACAGGGGATTTTTCCTCTAGCAGAAAAGTGCGAATAGTAATGGCCAGCGGGCAAGGGAGGATGCGTTGTTTGTTGTACTCATTCAAAGCATCAATCGCATTAGAAAGGATGTTGATAAACACCTGGTTGAGTTCTCCGGCATAGCATTCCACTAAAGGCAGATTGCTGTACTCCTCGATCGCTTGAATCTCTGGACGCGCGGCCCTTGCTTGAAATTGATTATGCAAAATCAGCAGGCTGCTTTTTATCCCGTCGTGAATGTCAACCGACTTTATGTTAGCTTCCTGTAGCCTTGAGAAGTTACGCAAAGACCAAACAATCTTCTGAATGCGGTTAACACCTCCTTTCATCGGAACCAAAATTTGGGGTAAATCTGCTATCATAAATTCCAAATCTATGGCTTCGGTTTCAGCTTGAATCTCAGAACTGGGAGGGGTGTACTGCTGATAAAGATGCAGCAGATGCAGTAGGTCTTGAATATAATCACTGACGTGGCTGATATTGCCGTAGATAAAATTGATGGGGTTGTTAATTTCATGGGCAATCCCCGCAACCACTTGACCCAAAGAAGACATTTTTGCGGTCTCAATCAGTTGAGCTTGGGTCTTTTGTAAGTCTTGCATATAGTTGTGTAAATGCTGAGCTTCTTCTCTAGCGCGGGCTTCTGACTCCCGCAAGCGCTGATTTTCTTTTATAGCAACCGCCAAGGCGGTTACGGTGTAAACTGGAAGTAGTATCTGATGCTGCCCGGATCGCCCGACCCTTGCCAAAACCCTACATTTACGACCTACGTCAGAAAGTCATTCAAGCTATCAAACTAGATGGATTAAAGATTAGTGAAGCGAGTATACTGTTTAATATCAGTTGCAACACAATCGGCTTATGGTTGAAGCGACAAACCGAAACAGGAGACTTTTTAGCATTACCTAATAAGCCAAACGGTAACGGTCATAAAATTAGTGATTGGGAGAAATTTCGTGAGGCAAGCCAAGACTCATGGGGATAAAACTCAAGTTGAAATGGCCTCACTTTGGGATAGAGAAATTAGCTCACGCATAATCTCGCGGGCTTTGAGAAAAATTGGTTTTACTCGAAAAAAAAAACCTACGGCTACCGTCCGCGGGATGAAGTCAAGCGTCAGGCTTTTGTAACCGAATTGTCCACCATTCCCTCGGCTCAGATTGTCTATGTTGATGAATCTGGCATGGATAATAGAGACCAGTATGATTATGATTGGAACGAACAGGGGCAATCGGGCCGAGGTGAGGGTAGGGTAAATATGATTGCTGCTCTATGTAACCAAAAATTGCTCGCCCCTTTTACCGTCGTTGGAGCGTGTAATCGAACAGTTTTTGAAATGTGGCTAGAAACTTGTTTACTGCCAACACTTGTGACAGGACAGGTGGTGGTGATGGACAATGCCACGTTTCATAAAGGTGGTCGAATTGAGGAATTGATTCAAAGTCTAGGGTGTAGATTGTTGTATTTACCGTCGTACTCCCCTGATTTGAACAGGATTGAACAAAGAAGAGTCTTGGCTCAAAAGTCGAATCCGCAAACAATTAAAGCGGTTTGACTTTTTACGTGATGCGATCGAAGATGTCCTACGCCTTGCATCCTAACCGCCTTGGCGGTTGCTATAATTGCCTCTCTTCTTTTGTTTCAGGTGGGTCGTTTTTGTTTGGCTACTGCTAAATAGTCTTTTCTTACTAGATTACGGTAAATTATTGGTTTTTTCTGTGATTTGTTTATACAGGATGTCTATGATTTTTTCTGTATGAACTCTAGCCCCATTTAATATTCCTAAGTCGGTTGGAAAACTCATGTCGGCTGGGGCACAGGTAGCATCTACGAGCAAGTTTCCGCGATTAAGTGAGTCATTCTTGGCGTCCGAATCCTTTTTTTTCTGGTTTAATTGGGGTGAGGGGCGGATTTTTTCAACCATTCTTTCGTTGACTTTATTAATCAAGTTCGGACTAATTAGGGCTTGCTGAATAATTGATCGCCAGCCAAGAACAGGTGCGATCGATATATTCAAGCAGAGTTAAATATAAGTTTTTTCTGTATCGAGTCCCCCCAATTATAATTGGGGATTATCTTCAACCTAAAAACAGGTGTTCTGTTTCCAAATAGACAGAAAAACACACACAAAACCAGGCGCCACCAGGTAGCAAGGTTCATGACTAAAAAAGTAATTGCAATAACTGTACCAGATGTATTATCGAGTTTAGCCATCACTCGATTCAGACCGAATCTTCGTTTTCCTTGCCCAAATTTGCCCTCAATCGAATTTCTCATTCTTTCATCATATGCGGCTTGCTTCTTTTTTGCTTTACTCACATTTGCTGGGGGTCTTCCTAGAGGTGGCCCACTAATTATAATGCCTCTTTCTTTACACCATGCTCGGTTTTATCTTGTACGGTAAATGCGATCGGCATGAACGGACTCGGGATAATATCCGGTGAACCTATGATATGCTTCTACTTGTGCTTTTAAGTCCCCTGATTCGTTAAAGTTATCCCAGCTCATCCGGTCTAAAAATACATATCCTTCAAAACAACTTGCTGATAGTTTTGCTCCAAACTCTACGCTTTTCCCGGCTTTTCCTCTGACTATAGGACGAATATGGGGTTGACTTAAACTTACTATTCTATCCTCAATACTCTGTTTATTGTTGTCAAATAACCACTGTTGTTGGCGAGCGACTTCTGTGAGGACTAGCAAGGTTTTATATTGCTTTTTATTCAGACCTTCTAGGCTCGCACCCGCATCAATTAGCTGTTCAATATGAGCCTGGTTTCTTTTGATGTATTGAAGTTGTTTTTTAATTGCCTGTATTCTTTTGTTGCGTGTGGGTCGTCTTTGTTTCGCTACTGCTAAGTAGTCTTTTCTCGCTAGATTACGGTAGGTTCTTGGTTTTTTATGGGTTTTTTCTTTGATTTGTTTATACAGGATGTCTATAATTTTTTCTGTATGAACTCGCGCTCGGTTTAATAATCCTAAGTCGGTCGGATAACTAATATCGGCTGGGGCGCACGTTGCATCTATGATTAATTTTCCGCGATTGGGTGACTCATTTTGGGCGTCCGAATCCTTTTTTTTTCGGGTTTGACGCTCGGTGATTTCTCGCATTTTTTCAACCATGCGTTCGTTCACTTTATTAATTAGGTTGGGACTAATTCTTTGCCGAAAATGTACTAATAGGGATGGGTCAAATGGTAGTTTATTGCTGTAACTTGATTGACCGATGAAGTATTGCAGATAGGGGTTTTCGCGGATCTGTTCGACTGTTTCGCGATCGCTAATTCCTAATTTTTCTTTAATAATTAATGCCCCCAATGCCATCCTAAACGATTTGGCTGGTGCACCATGCGCTGTAGGGAAATTGGCCGCATATTCTGATTCAAATTCAAACCACGGGATTATTTGGGCCATTTTTACCCAATGGTTGTCCGCTGACAATTTAGACCCGTTGGCTAGTTCAAAGTCTAAGGCTGGGAGGGGAGCAAACTCAGCTTTTCTGTACACGAGCGCAGGTGGTGATGCACGGGTTTTGATCTATTTTACCTGTTTATTTTGCACTTTACCCTCGATCTCGATCTCGCATAACCCAAGCCACGTCAAGTGCGATCAATATATTCAGCAAGCCCTAATTATTTGTTGAAAATTAACTAATAAAGATGGGTCAAAGGGTAGCTCGTTACTGTAGCTTGATTGACCGATAAAGTATTGTAAATAGGGGTTTTCCCGTATTTGTTCTACTGTGAGGCGATCGCTAATTCCCAGTTTTTCTTTGATGATTAATGCTCCCAATGCCATCCGAAATGATTTGGCCCTTAAGCCCTTTTCTGTGGGGAAGTTTTCAGCATACTCTGCTTCAAACTCTGACCAAGGAATTAGTTCGGCCATTTTTATTCAACGGTTGTCTGATGACAACCTTCCTTCAAAGGGCAGTTCAAACTCGGATGGGAGACTTGAGGCAAGCTCAGCTTTTCTGTAGGCGCTCGCACTGGGTGATGCAAGGGTTTTGTAGTATTTTACCTGTTTATCTTGCACACTTTTGTCGATCGCACGAGTCCATAACCAGGCCGTCTAACCTTTGTGCACTTATCCAGCAAGCCCTAAATAAAAAATCCCCAATCCCAACTCTAAAATCTAAAATCTAAAATCTAAAATAAAATGACGCCCGCTAAAGTTTCCCACCAGTACAAAAGCACTTTACAGGAAACCCGCAGGCGTCATAATCAAGCAAACTTAAATCTTAGAAAAGACCCAGTGTGAAAGATTTGTCGATCGGGAAGATAGCACCAATACCCAACCACAGAGTTACCGCAGTTCCCAACAGGAAAACAGTAGTAGCAACAGGGCGGCGGAACGGATTTTGGAACTTATTAACATTTTCGATGAACGGAATCAAAATCAAGCCAAGGGGAACACCAGCCATGCAAGCAATACCCAACAATTTGTTAGGCAAAACGCGCAGGATTTGGAACACAGGCCACAAATACCATTCCGGCAGAATTTCCAGCGGAGTAGCAAAAGGATTAGCAGGTTCGCCAACCAAAGCCGGGTCTAGTACGGCCAAACCCACGCACAGAGAAATCGTTCCCATGATCACTATAGGGAAAACGTAGAGCAAGTCATTAGGCCAAGCTGGTTCGCCGTAATAGTTGTGACCCATGCCCTTAGCGAGCTTAGCGCGGAGCGCGGGATCGCTCAAATCTGGTTTTTTGATAATAGACATAGTGAGAGTGTTCTCCTTTTAGTTTTACCCGGGCCTGCCATTCCGCTGTATTCGTTAGTTTGAATCAGCGGCGCGATCGCAGGAAGTATTAGCCGTAAATAAATATCATGAGCGATGAATTCTGAATTTTCAACTCACAATTCAGCGGGGGGGCAAAAAAAGTACCGCCCCCCCAACTCAAAACTTACAACGGGCCAGAGATACCTTGCTTGCGAATCATCAAGAAGTGAGCCAGCATGAAGACTACAATCAGCCAAGGCAACACAAAAGTGTGCAAGCTGTAGTAGCGAGTCAAAGTGCCTTGACCGACGCTGACACCGCCGCGCAGCAGCTCAACCATCAAAGAACCGACAAACGGGATAGCTTCGGGGACGCCGGAAACGATTTTAACTGCCCAGTAACCGATTTGATCCCAAGGCAGGGAATAGCCTGTCACGCCGAAAGAAACAGTGATGACTGCCAAGATTACTCCTGTCACCCAGGTTAATTCGCGGGGCTTTTTGAAGCCGCCTGTCAGATAAACCCGGAAGATGTGCAAAATCATCATCAGCACCATCATGCTGGCAGACCAGCGGTGGATGGAGCGGATCAGCCAGCCGAAGTTGACTTCAGTCATCAGGTATTGCACTGAAGAAAAAGCTTCTGCTACCGTGGGACGGTAATAGAAAGTCATGGCGAAGCCAGTGGCAAACTGGATCAGAAAGCAAACTAAAGTAATTCCGCCCAAGCAGTAGAAAATATTGACGTGCGGGGGTACGTACTTCGTAGTGATGTCATCGGCGAGCGCCTGAATTTCCAGGCGTTCCTCAAACCACTGGTAGGTTTTTGAGTCGGTGATTTGTTTAGAAAACATGGAGCCAGAATTCCTAAAAGAATATTGCTGTGGTTGAGGTTCAGGGCAGCAGCCACAAGGTTTTTTGTCGCCCCGCGCCGAGCAGCTTGCTTTTATTAGCAAATGCCTGAGGCTATTTTTTAAATTTGGAGCTGACGAAAGGAACTCTATTGTGCGATCGCCTGCAAGCCCTGGGAAACTAAGCGGTGGCTTGTCCCTACTCGCTGGCGTTGCCCGATCGAATTCCAGACTGTGATAAAAAATGTAACATAATTGCCGTGCAATTTTCACACGAGCGAAGCTTTTGCCGAGTCTCAAACACCATGTTCTGCAAGCTCAACATCCGCCCCTACCAGGCATACAGCCAAGAGCCGAGCTACAGACTAAAGTCCGAGCCTGCCTGCGGGTCGCTGGGGCATTAATTTTAATATTAATGATAAAACTTCACTCATTTTGCGATTAAATGTTACATTTAACTAATTTTTTGTTGGCGGACTTTTGACTAATCCCGAATGCCTTGGGGAGAGTTAAATGCCCAAAACCTTAAAAGCCTACAAACTTAAAATACACGAGATGCAATACTTGCCTATCTTTTACAGAAAAATCATGCACAGACGAGTTTTCCAGATTGCTATTGTACTTTTCCTCCAAGTCGCCCTAGTTCTAGGCGGGTGGACGCAGCCTGCGGCGGCGCTGACTCCTGAACAGCAGCTATTGAGCGAAGCTTGGCGAATTGTCAATCGCTCTTATGTGGACGACAGCTTCAACTCTCAAAACTGGTGGTCGATTCGCCAAAAAGCTGTCAAGGAACCGCTTAACGACAGACAGCAGACTTACACGGCTATTCAGGGGATGCTGGCGAAACTCGACGACCCCTTCACTCGACTGCTGAAACCCGAACAGTACCGCAGCTTGCAGGTCAACACTTCGGGAGAATTGACGGGAGTGGGGCTGCAAATTGCGATCGACCCCCAGACAAATGCCCTGACAGTGGTGGCTCCTTTGGCCGGCTCACCGGCGGATAAAGCTGGTATCCAACCCCTCGATCGCATTCTGAAAATTGATGGCACTCCTACCTCAGAATTGACCCTAGACGAAGCAGCAACTCGAATGCGCGGCCGCATCGGCACTGCCGTTACCTTGACCTTGGGGCGCGAGGGAAGGGACGTTGCTGAGGAAATTGAGCTAGTGCGCGATCGCATAGCGCTGAATCCGGTTTACGCCGAATTGCAGTCGGGGTCGGAAAATTTGCCGGTGGGCTACATTCGCTTGAGTCAATTCAGCGCTAACGCCACTGAGGAAGTCGCTCACGCTATCGACCGCTTGGAAAAACAAGGAGCCGCCGCCTACATTCTCGACCTGCGAAACAACCCGGGCGGACTGTTGCAAGCAGGAATTGAAATTGCCCGCCTGTGGCTCGATTCCGGGACGATCGTCTACACGGTGAACAGACAAGGCATTCTCGGCAGTTTTGAAGCCTCTGGACAAGCCCTAACTCACGATCCGCTGATTGTTTTGGTGAACAAGGGAAGTGCCAGTGCTAGCGAAATTTTGGCTGGTGCGCTGCAAGATAACGGCAGAGCTCAACTGGTAGGAGAAAAGACTTTTGGCAAAGGACTGATTCAGTCGCTGTTTGATTTGTCTGACGGTTCCGGGTTGGCCGTGACTGTTGCTAAGTACGAAACACCTAACCATAAAGATATTAACAAGCTGGGGATTTCGCCCGATCGCGTAGTGCCTTTGGAACCCATTGCGCGCGATCAGATTGGCACCGAAGCAGACTTGCAATATCAAGCTGCACTGCAACTACTGAAAGAAAAAACCGTGCTGGCAAAGTCAGTATAAGCCTGAGTTTGAAGTTTTGAGATTGCAACAGGTGACAATACGCAGGTCTGTCTGTCTCTGCGTTTCGTTCGCCGGGACAGACAAGAATCATCCTAAAAACTCTTTTACTCAAAAGTGATATCACGTCCGACAGATTCATCTGTCATTGTTCGCTGTGCGAACCAATGACATACAAGAATGATGCACATCGGACGTGATATCAAAACCCAAAACAGCCCTTCCCTTAAGGTTGGGGGGTTGATTCCTCGGCGTCGGGTACGTCGGCTTCTTGCAAAATCACCGGACGCTGCTGCGGGTCAGCTTGGTTGCTTTGCTCTTGCATCACAGTTTTAGCAAGACTAGGGTCAAAGTAGCGGTTAAAGTCGGCTCGCGACTGATTTACTCGCCCTTGGGTAAGATTGACTTCAGCTTGGATTTCGTGCAATTTTTCTTGCACCGCCCGGTAGTGAGGCCAAAGCTGAACCAAAGCAGAAGTGGCACAGACTGAAAGTACCATGTTGACTGCCAACTTGACGCCTGTTTCGGCCGCGAGGGTTTGGTGAGGGTAAGAACGCTGACGGCTGCTACTGCGACGAGGAGTAACCCGAGGGGATTTTTTTACAGGACGCAGTGGGGTAACGGTGGGTTGAATCGCTTGCATAATGTTTTTTCAAATACCTGAGACTGACGTTTTAGAGTTCAAAAGAGCAAATTCTGAGCTTAACGCACACTCGCCGCTGTTTGTCAGGGTGCTGACAGCCAAAATTGTTGAGACAAAGGTGACGTGTGAAGACAGAATTTCCCCATAAAAATGCCTGCCCTTGCAGTCTCGTCTTGCTGAACACAAACAATCTACTGCACTGCGGCAGTAATTGTCTGTATCTGTAATGCGAGAGATTTAACTGGTCAGGCAGGCGTTTTGCGGTTCGCAACTGGTGTCTGGAAACTATTTGTACAGTTCAGTTGACAGCCGGAAAGCCAAGATTCCGGGAATCAAAGCAATTACGAGCGCTACGTAGACTTGGGTATCTGTTAAAGACATATTCGCAAAACTCCTTTTCGCGGGCACGAGCTTTCACCAATTTGAGACAAATTGGCACTTTTGGGAATCATTTGTTACAACTTGCAACACAAATGGTGCGTCCGGGGGGAGTGCCCCAGTGGTCCAGTGACCCAGTGGCGCAGTTTTTGAGTCTTGGAGGGGGATAATTTTTCCTTGTTGCCTGGGACTGCTTGCTTGGGAAGTTGTTCGGACGATCGCCTCCCACAGAATTACCGCGTTAGGTTAAGATTTAAATGAAGGTGACACTAATTTTAGACAGAGCGGGTAATTTGCGCTGCGCTCGACCCTTGCCAATCTTAGGTTCACAAAATAGTTAATGCTAGATCAATTTCTCGACGCTTCACCCAATTTTGGAGTTGACGGCTTTTTATTATTGTTGGTTTTGGTGGCTTTGGAAGCTGTACTTTCGGCTGACAACGCGATCGCCCTGGCGTCTATTTCTAAAGGTTTAGAAGATGCCAAGCAACAGCAAAATGCTCTCAACTTGGGTTTGATAATTGCTTTTGTCCTGCGGATCTTACTAATTTTAACGGCTACTTGGGTGATTCAATACTGGCAGTTTGAACTGCTTGGCGCTCTCTACCTGCTGTGGCTGGTTTTCCAACATTTTACTTCAGATACAGATTCTGAAGGAGAACATCACGGGCCCAGATTTGCGACTGTGTGGCAAGCAATTCCCATGATTGCTTTTACGGATTTAGCGTTTTCCTTGGATAGCGTTACTACTGCCATAGCTGTTTCTGATAACACTTTTATCGTCGTAACAGGCGCTACTATTGGAATTATTGCCCTGCGATTCATGGCCGGGTTGTTCATCCGCTGGCTGGATGAGTTCGTTCACCTAGAAAGTGCTGGTTACATCACAGTTGGGTTCGTGGGACTGCGGTTGTTGGTGAAAGTAATTAATCCAGATTTAGTTCCTCCCCAATGGCTGCTAGTTTCCAGTATCGTCTTGATGTTTGTGTGGGGATTTTCTAAGCGCACTCTAGAGCCAGCGGAGATTGCAAAATCTCTAGAAATGGCTCTCAATCAGCCGGATTCAGAACTTGCTGTGCGAGAATCTCAAGGACAAAAGTCCGAAAATTAACAGACTTTCATTTGAAGAAAATTAGCTTAAATCTGTCAAAACCAACAAGATTTAAGGCTGGTCAAAACCTGCCAAAGCCTTTCATCCCGGTGACTTTGGTCCGGAGATGAAAGGCTTTTATTTTGTAAGATCCTTTCCTTCAGCAGCCGATAGAACTTATCGGAGTACAATCGATCCTATGGGAAGGCAGTTATCAAAATCAGACTCAGCAATGGTGAGACTGGTGGGATAGCGAGGGGATTGCTTGCTGAGGGGGTTGGTGGCATATTGGCGATCGCAGGCGATCGATCCGCATCTGAATTGAACCTTGGTGGTGGCTGTATTTTTTGAGGAGTTTAGGGAAATAAGGCGGGCGAGGGGAAGGAGTTGCAGGCGATCGAATTTCACCTGTCGGTAAAAAATGTAACCTTCCTGTTGAGTGGCTGCCAGAAAAATTCGCGATGCACCAGAAATCTGAGTCAATCCACTCCCACAGAGATGTGATACGTCAGTCACCTACAAGTTCATTAGGAATCAATACAGGATTACGGCTCTTCCGAATTCTCTCCGAGCCGCCAAGACTAAGATTTTGTTCCGCTTTAATAACCCTAAGCTGCGCCATTTTATGATGATATCGTCGAAACTTATCCTTTAACTCTTGATCAATCATAGTTGTTTGAAACTGGGCATCCTGGGACATTAACAACATTTCAGGTTTTATTTCAATATCATTAGCGCCAATAAAAGTGTTCACAAGAACCTGAAATGTCAAGGGCTTTTTATGGTCAAGATGGCTCTCATAAATAGCTACTTTATCACCAGTAATATCGCATTCAACTCTTCCATCCTGATCGGCAAAGTTTTCAAAGAATATTTTTTTAGTTAGCCGAAGATCATTTTGAACAGCGGCACGGCAGGCTTCTAAAAAATCTTGATAAAGAGACTTTCCTTTAGCAGAAATCGCTGTGCGATAAGAAAAATCTGTTTTAGATCCATCTGTTCTTTCTATCCAAAAGCAACTTGTCGGCATATCGGTTCTATATTTGTACAAACGTTTTATACCACATCCAATCTTTTTATCTGCTTCAGGATGGCGCTCCAGAAGAGCTAGTAACATATCGTGATCATCACCTGCTATGCTTTGACCATTTCGATAGCGCTCCAACATATTTCTGAAGTGTTCAATAGCATCTTTCTGGAATTTGAACTCTATTCCATTGAGAACAATTGGTTGCCTTGCCATTTAAACTCCCTACCAGTTTTATATGAGGTATAACTTAAATTGTATCGCAGATGTGTTACCCTATATCATAATAAGCGATATCTGCAAGACATAGGAGTTCAAAAAGTCCCTGCTTATCTTTCCTAACCTCAATTCTCGAATGTCGAATGTCTAGACGCGATAATTTACACTTCTCCCTACGTCGCACCCTCGAAAAAGACGGGTAGACAATTACGGACGATCCTTTAGTCTTAGTGTTAGAACAGACACTTTTGAAAGCCGACTTAGGAGCAGAAAAGTTTTTTACTGCGGAAAAAGAAGGGCATAAAATCGCTGTTGAAATCAAAGACTTCGATTCACCCTCAGTCATCAGTGAACTGGAAAAAACGATGGGACAGCTTCAGCTTTACCAATGGGCATTGGAAGGGCAAGAGCCGGAGCGTCAGTTGTTTTTAGCTGTGAGCCAAGCCATCTACATTAAACACTTTCAAAAACCGATTTTTCAGTTAGCCGTCCAGCGAAATAAAATTAACTTATTAGTTTACGAACCAAGTCAAGAGGTGATTCTTCAATGGATAACTCACTAAGCTATGCAGACATCCTCAAAAAAACCCTGCAAGAAGCAACTCGCGCCCAACCCCGCTTACAGGCGATCCAGCTTTACCCCGTCTGTGATGTCGATTCTGGTCACTTTCTGATTTTGGCTACAGGCTGGGATAAACAGCGCTGGATTGACACAATTCTGTTTCATGCTCGTTTAGTCGATAATCAAGTTGTAATTGAAGAAGATAACTTCGAGGAAGGTCTAAGTCAAGCGCTGATTGCAGCGGGTATAAAAGCAGAGGATATCGTGACTAGCCCCTTCCCTGACAACAGCGATAGACAGAAAACCTATCAGACAGTATAAGGAAGAAGGAAGAGGGGGAGGATTGTTTCCCAATTAGCAATTAGCAATTAGCTATGGCTTAGACTTACCGACAAAGAAAGCTAAGGGAGAATTATCACAAGATAATCGAACTTTAGAACCAATGGGAAAAACATTTCCTGGGGTTGTAAGTGCATATAACTTTTCGCCCGAAGGTGTTTTTAAACAATAACGATTTTCTCTACCTAAAAATTGGCGATCGCAAATCACAACAGCCGAATCTTCATCTAAGTATAAACTTAAATCTTCCTGCCGGATCATCAATTCTCCTTCAGTAGAAACATCACAGGGAACTTGTGAAGATGAATCTCCTTTAACAGCAAAACAACCTACTTCTGTTTCCCAAAAATCCTGCTTCAGCGATGCAGAAACAAAATTAGCTTGCGTCACAAACTCAGCCACAAATCGAGATGCTGGTTCTTGATAAACTTCCTCTGGAGTGCCAAACTGTTCTAATTGGCCTTGACGCATCACCGCTACCCAATCTGAAATCGAAAGTGCTTCTTCGCGATCGTGAGTGACAAATACACCAGAGGTTCCCGTTGCTTTGAGAATCTCGCGGACTTCCTGACGCAATCTCAACCGTACTTGTACATCTAAATTACTCAACGGTTCATCTAGTAAAATAATCGCAGGTCGAGGGGCTAAAGCACGGGCCAGCGCCACTCGCTGTTGCTGACCCCCGGATAATTCATGGGGATAACGGTTTTCCAATCCTTCTAATCCCACCAGCGCTAATGCTTCTGTGACACCTTTGTGAATATTATGCTTTGACTCTTTTCCTTGATGCGTCAACCCAAAAGCTACATTTTTCGCGACTGTCAAATGGGGGAATAGTGCATAGTCTTGAAACACCATACCAATGTCTCGCTGTTCCGGCGGGACTGACATATTAACACTCGCTACAGTTTTTCCTGCTAAAGCGATCGTCCCTGCTTGTAGCTGTTCAAAACCAGCAATTAACCGCAGCAACGTTGTTTTCCCACAACCCGATGGCCCCAACAACCCCAGTATATCTCCTTGATGTAAGGTCAGGGTGACAGATGCCACCGCAGGTGATGCTGCTTGGGAATACTGTTTTGTTACACCATCCAAATGCAGAATTATCGGTCGAGCCATTATTGCTATAAATAATCAACAACTTACAATTCTACAATATACCAGTTTAGTGAGATTAATTATCATAAAGCCTTGACAAATGTTTACACCTACTGATAAAGTAGCAGGCTAGACTTTTTACTAGCAATGAAAAATTCCCAAAAATCACTACACCAAACAGGAATCAGGACAATCCAATGGCTATCGACCTTACGCGGTCTATCGGCTAGTGGGTGGACACTTGCAGTTATCGCTTTAGCATTGCCGATCGCCATACCAGTCATCAGTGTCTTATCCAGTATCTTTTTTGAAGCTAAAGATACATGGCAACATTTAACCGATACAGTTTTAACCCGTTATATAGTCAACTCTTTATTGTTAATGATCGGCGTAGGCTTTGGTGTTGTCGCGATTGGCGTAGGATGTGCGTGGCTAGTAACAATGTGTCGCTTTCGGGCGAGTCGCGTATTTGAATGGGCATTACTCTTACCCTTAGCTGCCCCAGCTTATGTCCTAGCTTATACTTATACAGACTTTTTAGAATTTTCCGGCCCAGTTCAAACTGCTTTGCGTTATATTTTTGGCTGGAGTTATGGAGACTATTGGTTTCCTAACGTGCGCTCGCTCCCTGGAGCAATCTTAATGCTAATATTAGTTTTATATCCCTACGTCTACCTATTAACAAGAGTCGCATTTTTGGAGCAATCCACTTGTACCCTAGAAGCTAGTAGAATACTGGGCTGTAGTCCTTGGCGGAGTTTTATTACAGTTGCATTACCAATGGCAAGACCTGCAATTGTAGCAGGTTTAGCACTGGCTTTGATGGAAACTCTCAACGATTATGGGACTGTTCAGTATTTTGGAATTGATACATTCACCACAGGTATTTATCGGACTTGGTTTGGTATGGGAGAACGAATTGCAGCCAATCAATTAGCTGCCCTGTTATTATTATTTGTTCTAGGTCTAATTTTACTAGAACGCTGGTCCCGCAGTCGGACTAAATATTATCAAGCTAGCAGCCGCTATCGCCAACTACAAACTTATCAACTTAAAGGAATTAGGGAAATCTTAGCCGTAATTGCTTGTTTGATGCCGCTATTTTTTGGTTTTTTATTGCCCGCAGGTCTTTTAGTCCAGTTGACATTAGCTAACTGGCAACTCACTTTAGATGAACGTTTTTGGATCTTTGCCCGTCATAGTTTAATTTTGGCCACCCTGACAGCAATTTTGGCCGTTATTATTGCCTTGATTATGGCTTATGGTTTACGGTTATATCCTAATTTAGGAGTGCAGTTAGGAACGAGAGTTGCGGCAATGGGCTATGCTGTACCTGGTTCCGTGATTGCAGTAGGGATTATGGTTCCCATTGGAAAATTTGACAATCTATTTGATAGTTGGATGCGCCAGCAATTCGGGATTTCTACAGGCTTGTTGTTAAGCGGTACGATCGCAGCTTTGGTATTTGCCTATATAGTTCGCTTCCTAGCTGTTTCTTTAAATGCGGTGGAGTCAAGTTTGAGCAAAATCAAGCCTAATTTAGATGATGCGGCAAGAAGTTTGGGTTATAGTCCGATGCAAACTTTGGTTACAGTTCATACACCAATGATGACTGGAGGTTTACTAACTGCCATGATGTTAGTATTCGTTGATGTGATGAAAGAGTTACCTGCTACTATAATTATTAGACCTTTTAACTTTGATACTTTGGCGGTGCGAACTTATCAACTTGCCTCAGATGAGCGATTGGCCGAAGCTTCGGGCCCAGCATTGGCTATTGTTTTAGTGGGGATGTTACCGGTAATTTTATTGAGTTGGAAAATTGCCCGATCGCGCAAGTGTTCAAATGAGTTAACGGTTAACAGTTAAAGGTTAAATTATCCCTTTACAAATCAAGATGATTAATAAAAATTCACCAATCTTTACCCGTACTACTGGCACAATCTCCTTCTTACTACTTACTTTTTTTGTCACCTTGGGATGTCAAAAACAGGTGGCAAGCCCCCTCGAAACATTACAAAAAACTAAGCAATGTCCAGGATGTGACCTGACTGATACCAAGTTAAGTGACATTGATTTAACCAGCGCTAATCTCAATGGTGCTAAATTGGAAGGTGCTGTGCTAGAAAAGGTCAAACTTAATGAAGCCTTACTCGATAGTGTCAATCTCAAAGGTGCAAATTTAAAAGGTGCTTCTCTGGAAAAAGCAGGTTTATTTTCTGCTGATCTCACAAATGCTGATTTGAGTAAGGCAAATCTTAAGGGGGCTTTTTTGCGAGGGGCAAAACTGAATAATGCCAATCTTAGTAATGCCGATTTAAGTGAAACTGACTTAAATAGTGCTGATTTGACAGGGGCAAACCTGACAGGGGCAAACCTGACAGGGGCTATAATGCCGGATGGTAAAATTAAAAATTAAAGTTGATTCGATTCGGCGGTTGAAACCGCCGAATAACAAAGAGTAGCTTCTTTTTCAAAAAGCCTCTATTTCCATCCTGCCCGATCGGCAATCTTTAAAGCTTCGGGGTTATTTTTCCCAAACACATCAGGGTTGAGAGGGTCAGATTTGAATGTACCAAAACTGGCAACCACAGGATCGATCCCCACACCTGAAATCACAGGGTATTCATAATTACCCCTAGCAAAAATTTGTTGCGCTTCGCGACTGGCTAAGTGTTCCAAGAATTTGATCGCGCCTGCTTTGTTACGCGAGGTTTTGACTACACCGGCACCACAAATATTGACGTGAGTACCTCGATCGCGCTGGTTGGGGAAAAATACACCTACTTTCGCAGCGATCGCCTGTTCTTTTGGATCTTTCGATTTCATTAAGCGAGCTACATAATAGGTATTAACAAGGGCAATATCGCCTACCCCATCAGCAACAGCCTTGATTTGCGCCGTATCATTTCCTTCTGGAGGACGTGCAAAATTAGCCACCAATCCTCGCGCCCAAGCTTCTGTTTTTTGAGGTCCATGAACCGCTAGCATGGCCCCAACAAGAGACTGATTATAGATATTAGTGGACGATCGCACTAAAATTTTGCCTTTCCACCGAGGTTCTGTCAGCGCTTCATAGGTTGACAATTGGGCAGGGTTCACCTTGCTTTTGTTATAAACAATCACCCGTGCCCGGCGCGATAGACCAAACCAGAAACCTTGAGGATCTCGCAAACTTGCTGGAATTGCCGATGTCAGGACTGTTGAAGACACGGGTTGCAGAATACCTGCTTGTTTTGCCCGCCACAAACGCCCACCATCCACCGTGATGAAAACATCAGCGGGGCTATTTGCACCTTCACTTTTAATCCGTTCAATGAGTTGGTCAGCATCGGCTTCAACGAGGTTAACCTTGAGCCCAGTTTTTTTGGTGAAGCTTTGGTACAACTCATTATCAGTGTCGTAGTGACGTGCTGAATAAAGGTTGAGAGTGCCGGTTTGGGCTGCGACAGGGGCTTTTTTGCTTAGTTCCCCCAGTGCCACGACAGCCATTGCTGTACCGCTGGCAAGAAAAATACGCCGAGAAATGCTCATTGTTCTATAATGATAGATTTTTTCATCTGGTAATTGACACGATGGTACATCTACAGCCATCTACAGTCATTGTTTTACTATATTAATGCAAGTAATTCTTATTTGATTATCAAAAGCGTAAGTATTTTAGGGCTGACGCACCCGTGGTCAGAAATCCGGTCTCGATTTCGCTCAACCGGCAGTTTTTTCCCGAAAAGACTTTGTGGTAGCCCGCAGATTAGGTAAAAAATGGGCTTTGCACAATTTGAGGATGATTATTACAGGGTGTCCCGCCTCCTGTGAAAATACACGCCTTCGGGTTCTTGGGCCCATCCCACAAAAAAATCAAAATTATGCCGCTATTGTGCAACATCAAAAAATTTGCTTATGAATGTTTTGATTCGTCCAGAACTGTATTTATGACAAAGATTTTTGCAGATTAGGTATCACAACACTTGTTGGCAACAGACATCTCCAAAAACTCCCAAGCCCTCTCCCCCATAGTTTTCTGACTGTCTGCCTTTTTAGGACAGACAGTAGCTTTTACTAATTGCCAGTGACAACAACCTCCAGAAGTTTTATTAAATTTAGCCGATCGGTAAATTTAAAAACATTCCTTAAACAACCTCGCACTCAAAAAAAAGCAACAGCCATCTCCCAAGCGATTCGCGTCAACACCATGTATCAACTGCCGGAATTCTCGACCAGATTCAACGGCCACCAAGACGCGGGCTAGCTGTACACACCCTACAGTTAGTAACTTCTACACTGCTAGCCCTACTGATTATTTATGTCGAATTAGCTCGTAAATTTCCACATAGTCTTTAGCTGGATATTTCCACGAATTGTCACAATTCATGCCTTGAAGCATGAGTTTTTCAAATTCATCATGATAGTCATACCACAATCCGATCGCCCGATCGAGCGCCGACTCCAAAGCGGCGTAGTCGGTTTGATAAAACACGTAACCGTTGCGTTCTTCTGGGAGGTGGCGGGTGTCGTAATCTCGATCGAACACAGTATTCACCAAACCGCCAACTCCCCGCACCACAGGAACAGTACCGTACCTCAACCCAATCATCTGAGTCAGCCCGCAGGGTTCGTAATTACTGGGAACCACAATTATATCCCCACCCGCATAAATTAAGTGCGACAGTTCCTCATTAAAACCTAGTTCTAAATGGCAGTCTGGATTGTCATTTAAAAAGTATTTTTCGTGCTGGAAATGAGCGTTAATTCCCGCTTCCGTCGCGGAACCCAAAAGCACGAATTGCGCTCCCTTACTCAGAGAGTAATAAATTGCATGGTGGACGAGATGAACGCCTTTTTGGTCGTCCAAACGACCGATAAAGGTAATAATAGGCTTGTCAGCATCGCGCAGTAACAGCCGATCGCGCAAAGCTTTTTTAGTTTTGGCTTTTCCTGCCAAATCATCCTTAGTGTAGTGGTGCGGAATGTAGCTATCGCTTTCGGGATTCCACACATCATAATCAATCCCGTTGAGCACCCCGCGAAACTTCTCTTGATACAAGTGCAAAGTGTGCCCCAAACCGTAGCCAAACTCGCCGAGGTGAGCTTCCCAAGCGTGGTGTGGCGAAACGGTGGTGACAAAGTTCGAGTAAACAATACCACCTTTCATAAAGTTGATAGCAAAATGGTTAAAGTTATCTCGGAGGCGATCGTAATCAAAATAATAATCCGGTCTGTGCAAACCCGTTGCTTGCAAAATATCGCTACCTCCCATGCCTTGATGTTTAAAATTGTGAATGGTATAGCAGACTCGCTGATATTCCATCCAATTGTATTTGTATATTTCAAACAGCAGGACTGGAACCAAACCAGTTTGCCAATCGTGACAGTGAATCACATCGGGACGCTTGTTGCTTCTGAGCAAAAATTCCAAAGCGGCTTTGCTGAAAAATGCAAACCGCATATTGTCGTCATTGCACCCGTAATAACAGCCGCGATTAAAAAAGTTATCTTGAGAGCGAGGTTCGATGAAAAAACACAACTGCCCGTGCACCCAGCCGCACAAGACATCACAGAGGATTTCGCCGCCGTACCAGGGCACAGCCAAATCCCGGTAGGCCTCGTGAAGTCCCCAAATGTGGTCGTACCTCATGCAGTCGTACTTGGGTAGAATAATCTCAACGCAGTGACCGGAATTCTGCAACTCCCGACTCAAACCGTAAACTACGTCGCCCAAACCCCCTGCTTTAATGACGGGGGCGCACTCCGAGGCAATTTGTACTATGTACATTTTTTTTCTCGCTCCTGGATGAATCAAAAAAATATTTTCTTAACTTGACAAAGTATATGATTTCTAGGCAGATAAGCAAGTCGGCCATTGGGAATACAGGGAAATACCCACAGCTAGGGGATGTTAGGGCAGATTCGGGCGATCGGTGATATCGTTTCCGCTCAGATCTAAATTATTTAAACCGCAGAGAAGGCAGAGAACGTATCCGTGAGTTCAATCTAAAATCGATTTATTAACCCATTTGCTGGCATTTGTCAACTAAATATTTTTAAAATTTTTGCCTAATTTGCGCGAAATTTTCTCGCACGATGCTGATAACTGATTGGCACAGAGCACCTGTTCAACTGCCAAACATCAACAGGACTTACGCATTTAAGGGCAGTGTTACAAGGGTTTGAGATTCTTCGTTTCACTTGCCAATGACACAATTACCTGGAAATGCCTCCAGGACTAATCAAATCAGGAATTCTCTCTTGGAATTTAAACCAGCAAATGCCGTGTGCAGCATTCATCCAGAGACTCTTAAGGAGGCGCTCGCCGATGCCCGACACCAACGGTAAGGACAACAATTTAAACCAACAACTACAACAGCTAGTTGCTGAAGCCTGTTCGCATCCGCCTAAAAGCTTGATGCGGCGGGAAAAACTCAGCGAGATAGTGAGGCTGATTGTAAAATCCGGCAAACTTTGGCAAGAAGACACGCCTCATTACAACGATGCTTTACAGCAAACTTGGGTGTATTTTTGTCGCAATGTTTGCGAAGCGAACACCGCAAACAAACCTTACGATCGCAATCTGGGCAGCCTCATTACTTGGCTGGACAAATATCTCAAGATGCGGCTGAAAGACTTCACTATCGAACAAACGCAGGAAAAAGTTAGACGTGATTTACCGTTGATTTCAGAAGACTCAGCAGAAATTAACCCGATCGATAATATCGAAAACCCGCCGACTTATTCTGACAGTCCGCTAGCCATCCTAGAAGAGACAAAAAAATGGGTGCGGGCAGATCCGGAGGGGGAATTGAGAAGCGTTCACATCAAAGAACGCCCCGATGTCACTTGCCAAATCTTAATTTTGAGGCGTCTTCCCCCGGAGACTCCCTGGAAAAACATTGCTCTTGAATTTAACTTACCGCCGTCAACCGCCCCCAACTTTTATAAAAGAGAATGTCTGCCCCGCTTGCGAAATTTTGCCAAAAATCAAGGATATCTGGAATAAAGGCAAGACAAATCCTGTCCTAAAAAAAATCTGTCAAACAGGAAAACCGTGATGAATAACAGCACCGAAAATATCAGAGAAAAATCTATTACCCTGCCCATTACAGCCGCCGCCCTGCGGCTGGCACAGAAGTTTTCAAATCTTGACGGAGTGAGTTCCCCGGAAAAAAAAGAGCAAGTTTATTTCAACACTTTAGCTGTATGTGCAGTGAAAGATTACATGGAAATGATGGACATTCCCACAGACTTGAATGCCAGCGACAGTTGGAACGCAGCTATGCGCCTTTACACCGATGCTGCAGACTTGAAATTAACTAACCTAGGTCATTTGGAATGCCGGCCTCTGAAGTCTGGGAAATTTTGTTACATTCCGTTAGAAATACCGGACGATCGCATTGGTTTAGTAGCAGTTGAGATCGATACAAAGCGACAACAAGCTACTTTGCTGGGATTTATGAAAACTGCAAGCGCTGGCGATTTAGCTATTGATAAATTGCAAAGTTTCGACAAAATTCTCCAACATTTGGATTGTCTGCAACACCGCCAAAAAAAGGTAGCACTGCGCCAGTGGCTGCACAATATTTTTGAGGCTGGCTGGCAGTCTGTAGAAGATATTTTAGTGCCACAAGAACCTCATTTAGCTTTTCGTCGTTACAGCAGCGCAGTCGTGCGGGGCAAGATAATCAATCTGACAGCAGATATCTCGGAAAAAGCATCCGCAACCATCGATGGTTTTCAAGAAAAACCTAATTTATGGAGGGGTGTGAGAGAAGCAGCCCGATCGGTAGCTTTGCTGGTGGCGATCGAAGCAAAAACCGATACTGAAACTAATATTAAAGTACAGGTGCATCCCGCCGGCGGGGCAGACAGTTTGCCGCTCAATCTGACTCTGAAAGTCACCGACGGCGAGGGAAAAACTGTCATGGAAGCTTGCGCCGGCAGCGGTAACGGCTACATGACTCTAGAATTTGCCGCCGATTGCGGAGAATGTTTCAGCGTTGTGGTAAAACTGAAAGAACTCTGTATTGTAGAGAATTTTGTCGCCTAAAGCGGCTCGCTTGCCATAAGTTGTTCAGCATGGAAATTGAAACTTTCAGGCGGGCAGGATGCCCAGCCCACAAGAATTTAATCGCGCCGTGACTGTAAAATTTAGATGCGCCTGGGCTTATCAGTTGTTAGCCATGCCGAAATTAGTTGTTTTGAAGCTAGATGATAACTTGATAAAAGGGGTGCGAGTTTCTCTGGCAATCGGCGCGGAAGGAGATCTGCCCGCAGTGGAAATCCAAGGCTTCCTGCCTCCAAAACCAGAAATAGCGGAACACTACGGTCGCTGGCAGTCAACCTACCGCAGTTTGGGAGATTTCCGCATTAAGCCGATCGAAATTAGCATTATGGGCTCTCGTGCAGAACAGTTGTCCAAATGCCGCTTGTTGCGGGAACAGTTAAGCCAGCAAATCAATAGCTGGCTCAACTCCGAACCGTTTCGCAAAATCAAAGAAACATTGCTCGAACAATTAATGCCGTCGGACACGATTCGATTTTTAATTAAAACTGACGACATCGATTTGCGGCTGCTGCCTTGGTACTGTTGGGATATTTTGGAGCGCTACCCGAAAGCCGAAATTGCTTTGAGTCCCCCAACTTCTAAAAAACCTGCGATCGCCAACAGAAATCCCGCTAAAGGCAGTGTAAAAATTTTAGCAATTTTGGGGAACAGTCAAAAAATTGATATTGAGCAAGATCGAATTATACTTGCAGGATTGCCCTCCGCAGAAGTTACTTTTTTAGTAGAACCAAGTCGCCGCCAAATAGGCGAGCATCTTTGGGAAAAAAGCTGGGATATCTTATTTTTTGCCGGACACAGTTCCACCCGCAGCGACGGCCGATCGGGTAAATTTTATATCAATCAAACCGAGAGTTTAACAGTAGAAGAACTGACACACGGTTTCAAGCTAGCGGTTAGCAGCGGCTTGCAGTTGGCGATTTTGAATTCCTGCAATGGATTGGGAATAGGACGACAGCTTGAAGATTTGGGCATCCCGCAAACGATCGTAATGCGGGAACCGGTGTGCGATCGAACTGCCCAAGATTTTTTAAAGTATTTTCTCCAAGCTTTTTGCAGCGGGGAATCTTTGTATGTGGCAGTGCGCCTCGCGAGGCAAAGATTGGCAGAATTAGGGTCAGAAATTCCCGGTGCGGATTGGCTGCCGATCATTTGTCAAAATCCAACTGCCAAGCCGCCAACTTGGCAAGAGTTGCTGCACAAACCCGATCCGGAAACTGTCAGCAATCCGCCACCTTTATCTCGGCTGCGCCGCTTTCAGATCGGGCTGTTGGCGATCGCAACTGCTGCTGTTTCTGTCATGGGAGCGCGATCGCTGGGCTTGCTCCAGATATGGGAATTGCAAGCTTTTGACCAAGTGATGCGGCTGCGTCCTGCTGAAAGCTCAGACTCTCGTTTGCTGGTGGTGGAAGCGACGGAAACGGACATCAACAAATACGGCTTTCCGCTACCGGATGCGACGATCGCAAAAGCAGTGGGAAAATTGGCACAGTATGGGGCGCAAACGATCGCCCTGGATATCTTCCGCGATCGCCCTTTAGGGCCCGGTTATACAGCATTAGCGGCTCGCTTTCAGGGCGATCGGAGTTTGATTGGTTTGTGCAGCGTCAAAGAAACCGGCAAACCCAACAAATGCGGCATCAAACCGCCGCCCGCACTGCCAAAAGAGCGCCTCGGGTTCAGCGATGTGGTGGCAGATGCCGACGGCATTCTCCGCCGCCACTTGCTGTTTATGCAGCCGCACAGCAGCGATCCTTGTACTACAGAGCACTCTTTGAGTGCGAGGGCTGCCCTTCATTACCTAGCAGCAAAAGGCATCCAACCGGAAACTCTTCCCAGAGATAAGATAAGGCTGGGCAATGCAGTTTTTGCACCGATTCACGGCAGTACAGGCGCTTATCAAAACTTGGACGATCGCGGTTTTCAAATGATGCTCAATTACCGAGCGCCTCGCAATTTCGTTCGCCGAGTCATGCTAGCCGAACTATTAGAAGAAAAAGTCAATCCCAATTTGATAAAAGACAGAATTATCTTTATTGGCGTGACGGCACCGATTTCCAATCCTGATTATTTTTTGACGCCTTACAGTGCGGGAGAATCGCCTTCGGAGAAAATGCCGGGGGTGTTAATTCAAGCGCAAATGTCGAGTCAAATTATCAGCGCTGCTTTGGATGCGCGCCCGCTGCTGCAAATTGCACCTGAATGGGCCCAAATGCTGTGGATTGTGGGTTGGGCAGGAGTTGGTAGCGCGATCGCGATTGTCAGCCGACGCAGGCTGCACGCGGTGTCGGGGGCGATCGCATCTGGGGGGATTTTGTGCGGGGTTTGCTGGTTTTTGCTAATCGAGGGCTGGTGGGTGCCTTTGGTACCCTCAGCTTTGGCAATGGTAGCAGGGGGTTTAATTGCGATCGTTTTTACTTTTCGGCCGAAATGACAATATCATATCAAATCAAATCAGTTAGCATCGGAATAGTAAATTCGAGTTCAGTGTTGACTGTTGACTGTTCACGGCGTCAACAGTCAACATCATTCCGGTGTAACCGGAAAGGATATTATTTTATGCCCAAATGCTTGACGCTCCCCAGGCTATTCAATTATAAACTAAGTAGGTAGGCAAGATTAAACCGAATAATATAACACTATGTAAACAGGTTTAAGTTAGCCAGTAGAAAGCATTTGGAGACTTTGCCCTCGTTTACATAGGGGCGTTTTTTGGCACCGACTTACTTACAAGAGATTTTGGTGAAAAACCCGGTTTCTGCGTAAATCCGCAACCTTGAGAAATCGGGTCGATCGCGAGGGAGCATCTCATATTTGTAAAAACACTTCTTCTGGCTCCTTCCTTCTGACTCTTTCCTCCTAGCTCCTGGCTCCCAAATCCAATTTCTAGCTTGGTGGCAAAAGTGAGATACTCCCGATCGCGAGCGGCTATTTTTGGTTATTTGTGCTGGTGCAGATAGTTGTTAATCGCTTTAGCGATTTTTGCTTGCTGGTATAGGTTCATCGTGCGGGGTAGGGAGATGCGAGAGCCTCCACAAACTAACAGTCTAACTTCGTACCAAATGTCACGATCCCGATCTTTTGTTCGATCGACTTCCACGCCATAAATTTCGCCCAGAGAGTATTCCGTTACTTTACGTGCCAACAAACCCCGCTGTTTAACAGTCAAGGTGTTTAAAGTTTCATCGAAGCTGTAAGTTTCATTATTTCTCAAGACGATCGCTGCGATTCCTGCGAGCAAAAATATGCCTCCTGTCCATCCCAACCAGCGATCGTCTTGGCTTAAGCGCAGCAAGCGATCTTTGGCATTTTTAACAAAAAAATTGATGTCAGAAGCCACAGCGTCTTGGGTTCCCCAATTAGTGGAGTTAGCAGTGAAAGGAACATTGCCAACAGAAGTCAAAAGTACAACTCTGGTTTTATAGCCGCATCTTTCAACTTTAGCTCCCTGCAAAGAAGCAAGCTCAATTTCTTTGATGTTCGACCCCAGTAAATTCGATCGCACAATCTGGCAATTTCCTTGTTTTGCTTGCAATCGCTGGCAGCTCAGGGTTGCTGCATGATAGTCAAAAGTCAGCGATATCAGTCCAACTGCCATGAATAAACAACTAGGGAGCCAAAAATCAAATATGCTTTGAGTCTGAATTATTAATTCACTTGCTGTTTGCTGGATTATTTTCATTTATCTCATCCTTTTATTCCAAAAATGAGGCTAAGTAGGTAGGCGCTATAAAACACAATTATGTAAACGATTGTAAAGTATCCAAATGCCGTAAGCGTGGCTAAGTTAGCCCTGTTTACATACAGTTACATAGCTGTGTTTAATCCCGCTTACCTACTTACCTTGTTATTGCGATCGATCGGAGCGAAAGTGTAACCGTATCCCTGAGTAGTTTGAATAAAATTCGGAACAGCCGAATCGACTTTAGCCAGTTTCCTGCGAATCAGACGGATATACACGTCAACCACTTGCTCGTCTCGTGCGTCATTGCATTTCCATCCCCAAACTTTTTCGATTAGCTGTTGGCGGCTCCAAGCTTTACCTGGATAAGTTGCCAAAAAATACAAGAGTTGAAATTCTAAGGCCGTCAAAGCTAAAGTTTTCTCTTTCAATCTCACCTCCCTACTCATTAAATCTATCGCTAGTTCACCGAAGACAAGATTGCGCGGACTAACGGTTTTCATCTCACTCAACAAAATTTCTATTTTAAGTGCCAAGTCCTCAAGAATGAATGGTTGGCAGATAAAATCATCAATACCTGCTTTTATGATTTTAATTCGAGCTTCTTCGCCTGTACTGCTGAAAATCACGAGTAAAAAAACATTCTTCCGTTTCTGCATTTCTTCGCAAAGTTTAACGCCGATATTATCGGGCAAATTCCCATCCAAAATTACGAGGATTGGGTTGAATTCCTCAAAGATTTCTAAAGCTGTTTTTGCGTCTGCAGCAGATTGTACTTGATATGTCTCATTCAGATAGCCGCCGATGCAATTACGGACGGGGGCGTCATTGTCTACAACCAGAATTTTGGAATGTGGATCGGTAGATATCGTCATAATTTTTGGCTCTATTGTTAATGGTTCACACTTTAGAAAATCGAGTAAGTATGCTGTCTTTTAATTAGACTCTCGATTCTCTATAAGGCGTGTTTTCTTTACTCGTAGATGCCCCCTTAGCTTGCCCTACTCAACCCCTACTCCCTTTAAAAAGGGGATTAGGGGTGGGACAATAGCGAATTAACTGGTTCGCGCGCTCTACCTAGGAACCAGTCATAATTATGATGATTGTTCAATTACCAACTACCCTGTCCCTGCGAGCGATCGGAGCGAAAGTGTAACCGTATCCTCGAACAGTTTGAATAAAACTCGGAACAGCGGCATCGACTTTAGCCATTTTCCTGCGAATTTGCCCGATATGCACGTCCACCACTCGCTCTTCTGATCCATAATTGGATTTCCACCCCCAAACTTTTTCGATTAGCTGTTGGCGGCTGCAAGCTTTACCTGAATGAGTTGCCAAAAAACACAATATTTCAAATTCTAAAGCTGTTAGCGTTAGAATTTGCTCCTTGAATCTCACCTCCCTACTCACTAAATTGATCGCTAATTGGCCGAAGACAAGGTTGGGCGGGTTGACGGATCTCGACCGCCTCAACAAGACTTCTACTCTAACTGCTAATTCTTCAAGAGAGAACGGTTTGCACATAAAATCATCGGCACCTGCTTTCATGATTTTAATTCGATCTTCTTGGGAGGTGCGGCTGCTGAGAATCGCGACTAAAACATTAGTCCGCTTCTGCATTTCTTGGCAAAGTTTATAGCCGCTAATATCGGGTAAATTCCAATCCAAAATCGCCAGGACTGGGTTAAATTCTTCAAAAATTTCGAGAGCAGTTTGACCGTCGGCGGCAAATTGTACTTGATATGTCTGGTTGAGAAAGCGGTAGATGAGAGTGCGGATAGAATCGTCATCCTCTACAACTAGAATTTTTGCTTTTTGATCGGCAGATATTGTCATAATTTTTGACTTTATTGTTAAGGGTGCAAAGTTAGGAAAGCGAGCAGGTGTATGAAAACAGCCTTTATTGTTTAGTCCGCTAGCAGTGGACTAAAGTTTGTGCAGTAGGGGCAATCCCCCCGTGGTTGCCCGGATTTCAATCGCAAGCATGACTTTTATAAAGAAATTAAATCGACACATGACTTATCGCTCCTGGCGCGATCGAGTTTCTGTGGAGCTTTCAGCGAAAAAACTAATTTTTTCGCTGTTTTGGCAATTTTTTACAAAATTTAATCAATTATGTTTCGCCGATCAGTGTGAAAGCCGCCCAATCTCTGGGATTTGGATGCTGCTGCATTGTCTCCAGCATGGCGTTTCGCAGGGCTTGAGCTTTGTTGCCCGTTCGATCGAGATTTTGATAAAATTTCACCATCAAATCGGCTGTAGGAGCATCCGGCACCGCCCACAAAGACACAATGACACTGGGCGTACCAGCCGAAATTAAAGCGCGAGACAAACCGATAACGCCGTCGCCGGTAATCCGCCCCATGCCGGTATTGCAGGCGCTCAAAACTACTAAATCCGCGTTGAGGTGCAGGTTCAAAATTTCCTCAGCAGTCAGCAAACCGCTATCGGTGCGATCGGGTGCAAGGGCGATCGCGCTGCCGAGCCCGCGAATGTTATCGAGCAATCCGTGGGTGGCAAAATGGACGATGCGGGCGTTTGGCAAGCGCTGAAGTACGGCAGCTTTGGTAGCGGATTTGCCAGTCAGGGCTTGAGTTTGGAACAATTGGGCGATCGCGTTAGCTTCGGTTTCTGAATGTGGCAAAGCAGATAACTGCTGCGGAGGTTTTCCCCTTACCAGAGCAACTTCGGGCATAGTCGGATTTCCTACTATTAGAATGTCCCAAGCTAAATCGGAAATCTCTTGCCGTTTTTGGCGGGTTAATTCCAGAATTTGAATCGAAGGAGCAGTCAGAATAGTATGTTTTTTAATTAAGAATTTCCCCGCACCATCTTGCAATGCCGGAAAGGGAACGAAAAACAGTTCACCTTGAGGAATAAAGATAATCCTGGCTTGTGGATCTGTCGGCAACAAATCTGCAATCGGTTCGATTAGCAGTTGATGGAGTTTTTGCAAGCGCGGGTGATTGGTGAGGCTTGATTGCACTTTTGCTGTTACATCAGTTACAGGTCGGGGAATAGTCAATCCTGCGGGCCAAGAGGATTGCCACAGCGAGAGAATGCTGTGTGTTTCATCAACAGATATGACTTGCCAAGGTTCCCAGTTAGGGGCATCGTCGTGGAGTTTAACTAAATCGCCTGGGCTAATTTTTAGAGTGGGATTGAAGTCGCGATTCCTGATGCCGATCGCCTCGCGAGAGTCGGAAACCAAGCCTTTGAGCGGAGTATGTTGATAGTTGAGATCAACTTGGCGAAATGCAATTTCGCCCGTCGGCTGAATTACCCAAATAAAAAGTTCTTCTAAAAAAGAAATAGAATATTCGACAAAAGTTGCATTTTGTGCTTGAGCGATTTGTTTAATTTGCTCGATCGTAGGTGGCTTAATATTGGGTATCGCATCTGAATTAGCAGATAACCGAGCAGTCAGTAACTCCACAAAAGCCCGCGCCCGCCCCCGCTCAGAAATTTCCAGCGCCTGTTCTGTTTTTGACTGGGCGATCAGGGCTTTTTCCAGGTGGCGGTAAGTTGCGGCTTGGGTTTCAAAAATAGATACTTTAAAGTTATCGTGGTTGCCCAATCTTCCTCGAAGCGATTCCCAAATTTGAATCGCATTGCGGAGGGCTGTTTCAGCTTCTGTAAACTGTCCCGAGTCAAAGAAAGCCAGTCCTAAATTGTTGAGAATTGCCCCTTCTGACGCCCTTTCGCCGATTTCGCGCGCGATTTCTAAACTCTTCTGACTGTATTCGATCGCCCGCTGGCACTGCCCCAAACAGCGGTAAGCATTGCCCAGATTTCGCCAGGAAGCCGCTTGCCCAGAGCGATCACCGATTTCCTGCTGAATATCTAAGGACTTTTTGTAGAATTCGATCGCCCGCAAGTAATTCCCCAAATCACTGTAAGCATTGCCCAGAGTCACTAAGGAATTAGCTTCCCCATAACGGTTATTGATTTTCTTGTCAAGATTCAGGGATTTCTGAGAGTATTCGATCGCCCGTTGATGTTGCCCTAGGGAAACATATGTACGGCCCAAAGCGTTCAAGGATTCCGCTTCTCTATACCCAGAGTTAAGTTTTAGGACTATATCTAGAGACTGCTGCTGGCACTCGTTCGCCCGCTGGTATTCGCCCAGGGAATGATATGCCCTCCCCAAATCGCGCCAGGAACTAGCTTCTTCATGAGAGTTCCCGGTTTCTCGCTGAATATTTAAGCACTGCTGGTGGCAATCAATTGCTTGCAAGTATTCCCCTAGGACATCGTAAATATTGCCCAAAGCGTGTAATGAAGCAGCTTCCCCATCGCGATTCCCAATGTCTCGCTGAATATTTAGGCACTGCTGATGATAATCAATTGCTTGCGAGTGTTCCCCCAGGACATCGTAAATACTGCCTAGACTGTTGAGAGAATTTGCTTCTGCGTAGCGGTTGCCAGTATCTCTATGAATATTTAGCGCCTGCTGATAGTATGTGATCGCCTGCGAGTATATTTCCCGGAAACTCTTAGCACTGTTCCAGAAGGAATCTTTCTGGCGGCGTACTCTTGCTACTCTGTTAATAATTTTAACACTACTTTTATCACGAATAGAAAACTGAATCGATCGGTAAATCAACAGCAGATCTGCTGCCGACAGCGCCTGTTTGTAGAGCCGAATATCTCCTATGTTGCCCAGAAAAATGCCCCCTAAATCGTCCGATCTCCTGCCAATTGTTAAGGGAATACTATGGCTGAGGGAGCCCTGTTGATATGTTGGGTTGAACCGCAAACCTACTTCCTTGCCATCGACATACCAGTGCCCTCCATCCGCTCGATCCCGATCCACAACAACTGCAACGTGATGCCATTGGTTGTTGCTGACAACGGGCAAAGATGGAATATCTTTTTCTCGGCGGTTGTAATAATAGTTTACCCAACTGCTGCCATCCGCTATTTGAAGGTTAATTTTGCCTTTATAAATAAAGAAAGACCAGCCCCGTAAACGGCCAGAAGCTTCTTGAATACGCTGATCGATAATCTTGGCAATACCAAAATCTTCCGTGCGAATCCACGCACAAATAGAAAAGTCTTCTTTGCCTATCTCCAGTAAAGGAGTAACTGGGAAAGTAAGGCAACCTCCAGTTAGCAGCAGGCTTTCATGCGACCCTGTTTCTAATGGTTCAACAGCACGGGAAACACTGTCAATTAGGCGTGCCGGAGGAAGTTCCGGGCGATAGCTCGCTATGTTGCCTGCTTCATCAAATGACCAACGGGCGATCGGCTCTGTATTGAAAGTATTGTAGACGCTTAATATCGGGTCTTTCATCGCTTAGCTGACTTAATTTTTGTGGAACAGGCCGGAAAGCCTGTTCCTGATGGGCGGGCAGGATGCCCACCCACAAAAAAACTTACTCTTTGTGGAACAGGCCGGAAAGCCTCTTACGGTCCTGAAACTATCCCGTGCAAGCGCACAAACGGATGCTGCAATAAAGCCTCCCAGTCAGCATCCAAAGTCGCCAGAGAAGATATTTTCTCAAATCCAGATAGCTCTGCTAGCGCTTCATACCGCAAATCATTTTCAGCATAAATTAGCAGCCGCTCCTCTAAAGAAGTAGCTGCCTGTAATTGGCTCAACAGTTTGCCGCGCAGTGCAACTAATTCTGTGAGAGTTTCGTACCACAAACCGTGTTTAGCAAGCAGAAAAACCCGCTCCCTTAGAGATGCTGTTTCTAGCTGAGCCAAAATTTCTGGTTTCATTGCCACCCGCTCAACCCACCCGTGGCGGGAGATTTTTCCGCAGAAAAAGCACCACTGATACTTCTTGCCAATTTCCAGAGGAGGTGAATTTTCCGGCAAGGAAAAACTCGCAATTCCCGCTGCTTTTTCTAGCTCAAAAAGTGTTCGGAAAACTACCTCTTGCTGTTCGTCCCGCAGCACAAACTCAAAGGGAATGTCATCAGGCAATGAAGCCGGCAAGTACAGCCAAAAAGTCGGATGTGCGATCGCTGTCAACCCTATATTTGTAGCGGGAATCAAAGCTAAAAAGTTGTGAGGATCGCGGCTGCCTGCGTCTTTGCGATCGCCCGGTGCTCCGCGCGCGGGCGGATCGTAGGCTAGTAGCTGTGGCAGCAAATTCGGTTCCCCCGATGATGAATCAGCGAGCATCGCTGCCAATCCAGGTTGAACCATTGTTAAAGCAACAAGCACATTAAGCATCGCCTGCTGTAGGAGCAGTTTTGTTACATTCATAAAATATCCGCCAAGTAGAGGTGTAAAATCTCAGTTCTCTCCAACTGCACCCTGAAAATAATCTTGCCAGATTTTTTATGCTAGCGTCTATAGTTTCGCGGATTTTTTTTAGTATATTTGTCTAATAAAATTCCGCGATCTATGCTCCAGCAACCTCTACTTTAAAAATGAAACAACTCAACCCAAACCCATAGCATCATTTTCACATACTAATAATTTACCTTTCCCCTGATAATACCAAACATAACCCTCTCCACCGCCTTTGCCAAAATGACCTAATTTTCGATAATCTTCTTCAATCCCCTTGGTAAATCCTTTAACCAAATCGCAATCAGCTATCAAAATTTCACCTTGTTTTAGTTCGACAATCTTAGCAGGTGAATTGGTAGCTGCTACAACAGTAGCTTTTTGCTCGCGTAAAGCTGTAACAGCAATTCTCCACCTACCGTCATTAGAAGCAGCCACTTGTCGGAATTTCAGTTTTTTAGCACCGATAACTACATTGTCCGAACAAAACTGAAATATACCGTCATCAAACTCCCACTGCTCTGCATCCGAAAGCTCGATCGGCGTATAATGCAGAAAATGCCCTTTTTGTCTCGGTTCCAGTTTCACAGTACCAGTACCTTGATATACGGGAGCGTTGTAGTCCATTTCCGTTGTCAAAGATACCCACATATCTTTCAAACGGTTATCCGTTTTATAAACACCGGAAGTTAATTTCCCCATACACCAATGCAGCGCACCTTTTTGAATGATAACTCCCGAATTGTTCAAGTTAATTTCTACTTGCTGAACCAACGGAATATTCTTAGTAGGATGGTAAAACTTATTGGTTTCAGGATTGATGTTATTTTGGATGTACCACAAATCCGTTGGTTCCAAAACCTTGATTTCGTATTTCATAATTTACCTCGCCTATTTACGTGAAATGTGTTAAACATTTGACCCGTGATTTGGAGATTCAGCGATTCCGGACTTATCCTGTGAAATTTATCTTTTGCAGACTTCCTCTGCTACTGTTAAAGTATCTAGCTATTTTAGCAATAGCAGACAGCGCCCCTCCACAATTGTTGAGAAAAATTTATGCCTGCGATCGCACAATCTCCCAATTTACCGATTTTACAAGAAATCAACTCAGGATTGCCCAATATTTGCGGCTCCGAAGCAGAAATTAATGTCGCAGCCAATAGCAACGAACCAATTTTTCTACCTACCACAAATCTGCGCCTGGAAAATATTCAAGCCGGATTCGCCTGCGCCCTGCATATGCACCAACCCACAATTCCTGCCGGTGCAAACGGCGAACTGATCTGCAATCTCCAGCATATGTTTGAACATCCCAACCAAGGAGATAACCACAATGCCGGAGTCTTTGCTTGGTGCTATTCCCGCATGGGAGAATTTATTCCCCAACTGATTGCCGAAGGCTGCAACCCGCGCATTATGCTCGACTATTCGGGCAACTTATTGTGGGGATTGCGCCAAATGGGACGCGACGATATCTTTGATAATCTCAAGCGGATTACGTGCGAGCCTCAATATCAACCTCATGTAGAATGGCTGGGGACAATGTGGAGTCACGCCGTCATTCCCTCAACTCCCATTCCCGATATTAAACTCCAAATTCAAGCATGGCAACATCATTTTGCAGCCATTTTTGGCTTGGATGCCCTAAAGCGCGTTAAAGGTTTTTCGCCCCCAGAAATGCACTTTCCCAATCACCCAGATACACTGTACGAATACATCAAAGCTTTAAAACAATGTGGCTACCGCTGGCTGATGGTGCAGGAACATTCTGTAGAAAATCCCGACGGTTCGGGATTGTCGCAAGACCAAAAATATATTCCCAACCGTTTAGTTGCCCGCAATTCTCACGGCGAAACAATCAGCATCACTGCTTTGATTAAAACTCAAGGTTCCGATACAAAGTTGGTCGGTCAAATGCAGCCTTATTACGAAGCAAAAGGACGCAATAAACAGCAAATTGGCAATGTCACAGTTCCTTCTTTAGTTACTCAAATTGCCGACGGCGAAAATGGCGGCGTCATGATGAATGAATTTCCCAGTGCCTTTGTCAAAGCTTGGCACGAAAACCGCGAACAAGGTGGGGGAAAATCCGGTGTTGTCGGTTTAAACGGCACTGAGTATTTGGAGATAATTGAGGCGGCGGGTGTTAATCCTGAAGATTATCCTGTTTGTCAGGGGATTAACCAGCACAAAATCTGGCAGCTAGTCGATCCTGATAGTGCGACGCCGGAAAAAGTGGAAAGTGCGATCGCCCAACTCAAGCAAACAGACCACAATTTTCACATGGATGGTGCTTCTTGGACTAACGATTTGAGTTGGGTGAAAGGCTACGAAAATGTCTTGGAACCGATGAATCTACTCAGCGCTGCATTTCACAAAAAATACGACTCGCTGGTGCAGCAAGATGCGACCGTTACCAAGCAGTTTGAATACCAGCAAGCTTTGCTTTACAACTTGCTGCTACAA
>NZ_JAUBQU010000199.1:0-6529 GCF_036701435.1 Microcoleus sp. Pol12A5 | reverse complement strand
ACCTCTCCTCAAACAATGGGTTGAATCTGACGATAATTGGGATGTGCGACAAGCAGCAGTCCGACAAATAGCACGGGGGTGGAAAGATGACCCGGAAACCTTACCTCTCCTTAAACAATGGGCTCAATCTGACGATCATTCGGATGTGGGATATGCAGCAGTCGAAGAATTAGCACGGGGGTGGAAAGATGACCCGGAAACCTTACCTCTCCTCAAACAATGGGCTCAATCTGACGATAATTCGGATGTGCGATATGCAGCAGTCCAAGAAATAGCACAGGGGTGGAAAGATGACCCGGAAACCTTACCTCTCCTCAAACAATGGGCTCAATCTGACGATGATTCGGATGTGCGATATGCAGCAGCCCAAGAATTAGCACGGGGGTGGAAAGATGACCCGGAAACCCTACCTCTTCTCAAACAACTGGCTCAATCTGACGATAATTCGGATGTGCGACACACAGCAGTCCAAGAAATAGCACGGGGCTGGAAAGATGACCAAAAAATATTTCAATGGTTGTGCGATATAGCTATCAATGATCCTTTTGAACGTCAGTCTAAGTTCCAATATAATCCTAGACAAACAGCACTTAAAATCATGGTCAAGCAATACTCCGATCTCCCAAAAACTTTAGAAATACTTCGCGATCGATTTGCCAACGATCCAGATGAACAACTCCGCAATTTTGCTCAGAAACAATTGGCAAAATTAGAGAATCTGTGATAGAAACACAAAAAGCAGAAATAAAATATGACTGTAGGTGCGATTCGTTTAGCCGAAACCTGAAAAGGGGGGATGGCTAGCAGCGATAGGGTAAGCCCATAAGGGTTGGAGTTCGCACTTTAATCCCCCATCGCCGATAACTTACTACTCATGCAGGTGAGGAAACCTGGTCGAGCATAAAGCTAAGACAACTAGGGGAAAGCGGGAAAGATAAAGGTCACACCGACATCATAACCAAAATCCAAAATAAACCAAGTCCTGACATCATGGTGCGTGATTGAAAGCACACAAAGAACCAAAGTTAAATTTTGGTTTCCTCTACACAAAGATTGACAACCTTGGTGTAAAGCGAGGGTGAAAGTGGTCAATCGGGATAGCTGAATACCGACACCGCAAGCAAAAATCCTATAACCGAATCATTGCGAAAGCAATGAAGTCGTGGGGTAGAAGCGCAAGCTAACGAATTGTCGATTCAACCGTCGAAACTTATTACCAGAGGATATAAGCTAATCAGATTTATCTGAACTTCTGGGTCAGGAATATCTGACAAGGGTAAGGACTATCAGGTCTCTACTACCGAGATAGCGCACCACCTAGAACCCCGGCGGAGAGACAAACCCTAACGGATTTAATCAATGAATAGTAGGAACGAAGTAATCCTTTTGTATGCTCCTCATAAATTCCAATTGTTGAGGTAGGCTGTCAGGCTACACGCTACGAAAGGCAGGGATGGTTTAAGAAGCCAATGCCTAACCTGAAATAACAGGTAATGCCGAAAAAGGGATGGGGTAATGCCCAGGATATGCTGACGTAAACCGCGAAGGTGATTAAGTGAAAAGGTGCCATTAGTAATGAACAAGCCTAAATCTGATTTGGAATCAAATACAGAGGGATGGAAAGCTATCAATTGGCGTCAAGCCGAAAGATATGTTTTCAAATTGCAAAAACGCATTTTCACTGCTTCCCGTTGTGGAGATGTCAAGAAAGTTCGCAAACTTCAAAAGACGCTGATGAGGTCTTGGTCTAATAGGATTTTGTCAGTAAGAAGGGTCACTCAGGACAACCAGGGAAAAAAGACGGCAGGAGTGGACGGGTTGAAAAGCCTATCCCCAGCAGATCGTCTAGAACTGGCAAGGGAATTAAAGCTAACTGGAAAATCCCAACCAACGAGAAGAGTTTGGATACCAAAGCCAGGAAGTAATGAAAAACGCCCACTGGGAATACCTATAATATATGACAGAGCTTTACAAGCCGTAGTAAAATCCGCACTTGAGCCGGAATGGGAGGCAACTTTTGAGCCAAACAGCTATGGTTTTAGACCTGGCAGGTCATGTCACGATGCGATTAGGCAGATTAAACTCTGTATTCAACATAAGGCGAAGTTTGTATTAGATGCAGACATAGCCAAGTGTTTTGACCGCATCAACCATTATGAACTACTCCAAAAGTTGAATATAAGAGGCAAAGTCAGGAGACAAGTAAAATCCTGGCTAAAGTCTGGAGTAATTGACGAAGGAGTATTCACTGCAACATCTGAGGGTACGCCACAGGGCGGGGTCATCTCTCCGCTATTGGCAAATATTGCCCTCCACGGTTTGGAGCAACACATAGAAAAAGAGTTTCCAACCAATTCAAATGGATACTTAGAAAGGTCAATTTCCAGATTTGGGAAATTTGTAGGCAGACCAAATATTGTCCGGTACGCCGATGACTTTGTAATTCTATGTGAAGAAAAAACCTTAGTCCAAAGATGCCGAGAGATGATCTCGGAATGGTTGGCTGGCATAGGTTTAGAATTAAAACCTGAAAAGACGAGACTAACTCACACTTTCAAGAAGGAATTGAGTGAGGATGGTAAAGCTGGATTTGACTTTTTAGGTCATCATATCCAGCAATACCCTGTTGGAAAACATCGGAGTAGTTTAGGTACGCACGGTGAAATATTAGGTTTTAACACACTCATCACCCCAAATAAGAAGTCAAGTAAGGCTCACCAAGAGGAAATCGGAAGAATCATCAAAAAACATAGGTCATCGCCACAATCGGCGTTAATTAAAGACTTAAACCCTGTAATAAGGGGATGGACTTCTTTCTATACAAACTCTGATGCTAAAACCGTTGGAGAACTCAAAAAACAAGATCACCTCACATACCTGAAACTTCGACGTTGGGCAAAACGCCGTTGTGGAAATATCAAGGCAGGACACCAACTGTATTGGCACACCATTGGCGGCAATAACTGGGTATTCTCAACCAGAGAGAAGGGAACGAACCCCATTCGGTTACTAAAACATAGTGAATTTGAGTGTAGCAGCACCGACTATGTGAAAGTTAAAGGAGATAAAAGTCCTTACGATGGCGACCTAGTTTATTGGAGTTCAAGAATGGGAAAAAACCCTGAATTGTCAAGTCGATTGGCACTGCTATTAAAAAAGCAGAAGGGTAAATGCTCTCATTGCGAATTTATTTTCAGAAATGAAGATGTAATGGAAGTTGACCACATCGTCCCTAGAGCCATTGGAGGTAAGGATGATTACAAAAATCTTCAACTATTGCATCGGCATTGTCACGATGTTAAAACCAAAACCGACTTGGAATTAATCAGGAAACACAACCTGGAACTCGTATCTTCAGGAAAGAAACCTAAAGCAAGTCGCAAGAAAGGGAAGCTCTCAAATGACAAGAGTACACCCGAGTAGCCGTGTGCAGTGAAAGTTGCAAGCACGGTTCCGAATGGGAGGGAGAGGATAGTAATATCTTCTCTCGACCCTAACTAGGACACGATTAATTACACAAAACTATGGGCTACAAGCCTTATAGAGTAAAAAATTAGCAAATAATCAGTTTGCAATTAATTCTATTCAATTACTTGATGCAACCGAGTTACTCCGTCGGGGGAGTGCTACGGCGCTAATTAATCAAGCTTTGGTTGACCAAAGTCAGATACAACAACTGTCTAATCATGAGGAAGCTACGAAATAGCTTTCTGCTAGTGCTGCTAAAAACCCTAATTGATTTTTGAACCAGTATCCATCATAAGGGCGATCGCATCTACATACTGATTTTCCACCATCAACTTTTTGTCAGTGCTGGCACAAATTTTTCGCTAAACACCTCAATAAACTGCTCTTGTTCTCGGTTAACGTTGTCCAAAATTAGTTCACCCAACCCCTATTCAATATCTTTTTGCAACTACTCAATATGCTGCTCTGGGTCTGCCGAGATGTGGAGGTGTTGATATAACTCCTCTGGTTTCACAAACTCCCCGGTGGCATCAAATTGATTTGGTGTTATCAGTTCGGTCAACATTTTGCTTCTGAAGATGTTACTACGCCATTTATCGTGAGCGCCTTGTAGTGCTTTCTCTGCATTACTGTCATAGGAAAGCTGCACTTTCAAAATCATTGGTTTCCCTTCTCCCCCACCGCGACGAAACGCATCGACGACTTTTTTTAATTTTTCAGGTGGGCGAGAAGTAGTAATTAATCCATCAGCCCAACTGCCCAACCATTCTGCTGTTTCTGGGGTAACTGCCGCGCCGATAATTAATGGGAGAATTTCCGGCCGGGTATAGAGTTTTGCATCTTCTACGCACACTAAACCGCGATGGGTGACGGTTTCTCCTGCCCAAAGGGCGCGGATAATATCGACACATTCTTTGAGGCGCGTGTTGCGGCTCTTAGTAAGTCAAGTCACTTATCCCCAGTAATATTTATCGTTCAACGCTTGACCGCTGCCAACCGTGAGCCAAAAACTATTTGGAAACATTTCTGCCAACGTTGCCGCAGCTTGGGCAATAATAGCCGGATGATACCGCTGTCCGGGAGCGCAAACAACCCGATAGGAAAGCCTCGGCGTTGCTTGCATTGCTGCACCCAACCAAGACCAAGCAAAACCACTTTGTCCTTGCGCTTCACTCCAAGGATGAAAGTGATCGGAAGAAAGGATGTGGGTAAAGCCAGCTTGTTCGGCCATTTGGACATATTTCAGTAGTTCGCTGGGCTTAAACTCTTTGTGGGAAGCATGATAACCAATTTTTGCTATCAGTTTTTAGGAGTTTTGAGTTGACTAGGGGCGGTGCATCCTTATCCTCCCTGAGTTTTTAGTTAAAATATCCAGACTTACAAGCAGGTGATTGAATCAAGACGCCTACTAAAAGTTATGAGTTTTGAGTTAGATAAGTTTTGACTTCACCCAAAATAATCTTGGACTCAAAATTCATAACTTTCTGTATAACGGTTAAGCTTATGAGCGGAAAATTCGCCTATAGCGAGCTTCAATTACCGAGTAAATTCCATAGGCAATTAAACCCAAAGGTACTAAACCCAAAATCACTGGACTAAAAGGCTGTTGTCCCAGAATTGCCAACACCTCGCCCAATCCCTTCGTTTGACTGGCATCCGATAGCCTTGCTGCTTGAATTAAGAAAAAACCGATTATAACAAAAACAATTCCACGGGCAGCAATTCCGAATCGACCCAACCGTGTCGCCCAATTTTGCTCGGTTTGGCTCATTTCTTCTAGCTTGAAATGGCGGCGAAATTTGGCTTTATATGCTTCATAAAAATAAGAAAATCCTACACCAATAACAATTGATCCTGCCAATCCTACCAGCCATTGTCCAAACGGTTGCGCTAAAATTTGGGCTGTCAAATCTTGGGTTGTATCGCTATTACCACCGCCCGAACCAATTATCAGTTTTACAGCCGTTAAAGCCAAACCTGCGTAAGCTAAAGCACTTAAGGCGTAGCCAATGCGTTGGGCAATTCGCTTGGCATCCATTTTCTGTCCTTGGTGTTCTGGATCTAGAATTGTCTGAACGATACGCCAAAGGGCATAACCAATAATGCCAATCGTTACCAGAAATAGCATAAATTTACCGAAAGGTTGGTTAACAATGGCTGATAATGCACCGGTAGTATTGGTTGTCCTGCCGCCCATACTAAAGGCTGCTTGTGCTGCTAAAAAACCGACAATAAAGTAAACTAAGCCTTTTGAAGCATATCCCAATCTTGCCAGTCGCTCAAACCAGGCATGAGAAGCTGCTTGTCGAATTGATTGTTGAATGTTGTCGGTGGGTGAGTTCTGCGGTTTCATATCTTTTATACTTTAGTTGTTAACGGTGGCTGGCCTAGGCATATGGTGAGTTCCTTTCCAGTTAAATGAGTTTTTAAACAAATAATTTATGTTATTATCTATTAATTTAATAATTAGCTTGTTTAGAATTTTTTTTCATCAGTCTTGAGCGGGAGTGTCCGCGGTTGATTGATTTATAAATTTCACATTTATTAGCCTTGACAAATCTAGCTTTATGGGCTATGAGATAGCTTCGATGATGGAGCAGTCGGCCAGCAGTCTCGTATATCTTTGATTCAAACTTGTTTAACCAAAGTTTTAATAACAATTATAATTGACGGCGCTAAAAATAATTCCAAAAAAAACAATGAAAATCTAAATGCTGTCTAGAGTGTTAATGTGTAATTGGAAAGCAAATATCCCTGCTTTTTCATAAGGATCTGGGTGACCAAATTCCCTGCTGCCATTTGTTTAATTGGGAAATATAGCAACAACACCTCACCTGCTTTCCAATGCTAATCTAATAAAGGCAGCCCTGCTAAAATTACGCTTAAAAATTAGCCGATATAGGGAATAAAAGCGCACATAAATGCCACAACTCCTTTGACACAAAGCAGTATCACTTGCCAAACAAAGCAATAATGGTTGTAATATAAGTAGGTCGGGCTGAAAAGACTGAAGTATGTAAAGATAGGTAAACGAGGCAACAGTTATAGCTAGGTAATGAGT
>NZ_JAUBQU010000198.1:0-6546 GCF_036701435.1 Microcoleus sp. Pol12A5 | reverse complement strand
ATCTATTGCTGGCATGGTGCTGACAACCGAGTGCATCGTGGTTGACAAGCCTGAACCGAAGGATGGCGCTGCTGCTGCTGGCGCTGGCGGCGGCATGGGCGGCGGCGACTTCGATTACTAATTAATCGTCGTCTTTAAAGTAGGTGGGGGCGCAAGGGCCCTCACCTACTTTATTTTTTATGTAGTTGATTAATGAATCAAGTTATAATGGCGTTCTCTCTAGTACACTGAGAGGCGCTATGAAAGCAGAAGTTCTCAAAAGATTATTTAGGGCGATCGCGAGTGCCGACACAGAGGCGATCGACAAACTCACACACCTAGTCATTGAGGAAGAGCGCCAGAAGGGACACACGCTACTAGCCGACCAATTAGAGAATATTACCAAAAAGAGCCAGAAAGAGAAATCGACCTCTAACAGCAAAGCAGCTTCGCCAGTACCAAATAGCCGACAAGCTTTAAGCGAACTGCCGACAAGTAAGCGATTAAACCTTCCTTTAGTGACTGTCATAGGAAGGGAAAAACTGCGGCATCACATGGTGCTTCCTGAAGTTATTGAAAAACGTTTCCAGCGAATTGAGCGCGAGTATGCAGCAAGAGATAGGCTTGCTCTTCACGGACTCCGCTACAGACAAAAAATTCTTCTGTACGGTTTCCCCGGCTGTGGTAAGACACTTGGAGCAGAGCGTTTAGCTTGGAATACAGGTTTACCACTTCTCAAAGTTCGATTTGATGCAATGGTATCATCTTTTTTAGGGGAAACGGCGAGTAATTTGAGGCTGGTTTTTGAAGAAGCATCAAAAAATCCCTGTTTGTTGTTTCTTGATGAATGCGACTCGATTGCTAAATCAAGAGAAGACCATCAGGAAGTAGGAGAAATTAAGCGAGTGGTAAATACATTTCTTCAGATTTTGGATGAATATGAACCCACCTTTGGTCTGATTGTAGCGGCTACAAACCTCACTAAATCTCTTGATACTGCACTGTGGAGACGATTTGATGATTTGATAGAAGTACCAAAGCCCGGAGAAAAAGAGTTAGAATTTATCCTAAAAGAAACACTATCTGCTATGGAAGTAGGCTCTATTAACTGGCCTGTGTTGATTGATCAGATGAGAGATTTTTCTGCTGCTCAAGCTGTGAGGGTAGCACAAGATGCTGCTAAACGGGCAATTCTTGAGCGAGAGGAGCTGGTGATTCACGAACACTTGGAAGAAGCGATTAAAGAAATCAAGGTTACATAAATTTATTTTTTTGTGTCAGGAGAAGTAAATGGTTGAACGTTCTGATAGATTTCCGCATATTCAGCTCAGCCTTGCAAAAGAAGGAATTGCTGCAAGTCCACAAGGAGGAGGCAGGAACAAAGATCCTCAAACACTCGCAAATTCTGGTGACAGATGGGGACATGGTAGTAGGCTAAATAGTTCAGTATCATCCATAACTGCTAATTGGAAAGATACTGAAGAAAAACGAGAAGAAGAAGAGCAACCCGAACTTCCTAAATCTCGACGCATTATCTTAAAAATAGATCCAAATTCTTTCGATCCAGAGAGTCTTAAATCCTATGGGATTGAGCTAATTGCAGAGATCGAAGATGGATATATTATTGGTGCATCAGCAGATTTAGAACTTAGTGAACTGCGAAATAAAATAGGAAAATTTATTAGAGAAGAATATGGTGGTGGAAAAGTTGCAGAAATCTGGGATCTGATTGACGGAATAAAAAAGCCAGAATACATTCTTTCGCCAGAATTAATGGCTCATTGGGATCTAGTTAAAGATGACCAGATATACACAGTTGATGTAGGTATTGCTTGTTTAGGGATTACACCTAAGTTGCCTAATTCTCCAAAGAGAGAAACTAATGAAAGTGATGAGCATTTTGAAAAAAGAGTTAATCGTTGGATTGACAAACGTGACTTTACCTATGAAAACTGGGATGATATAAAGTCCGAAAGAGAAAATGAGTTCACAGAATTTATTCAAAATTATAAAGGAGAAATATTAAATATAGTTGATGGAAGTATTCCTCAATCAGCTAAATTACCAGATAGTTTTTCCTGTAGAATTAAAATTTCAGGTAAAGGATTAAAAGATTTAGTTTTCAACTTTCCTTATATTTTTGATGTCAGTGAGCCTGATGAGTTTGCTGAATTTGTTGAGCGAGAAGCTTTATCTGATGTTGATACTCCTACTTTCAAACTACAAGCACCGAAATTAAATGCTCCCAAGGTATGTGTTATAGATAGTGGGATTCAAGAAAGGCATCCTCTCTTAAAAGCAGCAATTGATTGCGATAATTCAACATCTTGGGTGCCGGGAGAAACCGACCAAATTGCTGACCGTGTTAGGAATGGCGGCCACGGAACCAGGGTAGCTGGTGCAGTCATTTACCCCATAACCATACCTCGTACTGGAAAGGAAAAAGCTATTTGCTGGATTCAAAATGCGAGAGTCCTTGATGTTAATTGTCAACTACCTAAACAGCTATTTCCACCGAAATTGCTAGGTGATATTGTGGACTTTTATCACGGTCAAACAAAAACTAGAATTTTTAATCATTCTATTACTGGGTCTGTTCCGTGCCACACCCAATATATGAGTCCTTGGGCAGCGGCGATTGATAATTTGACATGGAAAAATGATATATTGTTTATTGTGGCAGCAGGTAATTTACCTTTCAGTGGAAAAATAGGATATACAAGATTATCTGTCAAAGATCATCTGGCAGCAAATCGGCTATGTCCAGATTATCTTTTAGAAAATTCTTGTAGAATTGCTAACCCTGCACAAAGTTTTCAAGCCTTAACCGTTGGATCAATTTCTCCAGCTTCTTATCATGCACTATCCTATTCTTCCATATCACAAAAGAATAAACCCTCAGCTTTTTCATGCTCTGGGTTAGGAATTTGGGATACAATTAAACCGGAAGTAGTTGAATATGGTGGGGACTTAATAAAAGATGAATCAATACCACCTAACATTATTTCACGTAAAGAAGTTTGTCCTGAATTAGTACGATCGACTTTGAATGGTGGACCAGCAGTTGCTGCTGACACGGTGGGAACGTCATATGCTACGCCAAAAGTCAGCCATATAGCAGCGTGTCTTGCTGCTGAGTTGCCGGATGAGAGTTGCCTTTTACATCGTGCGCTGATAGTACAATCAGCCAGATGGCCAGAGTGGGCAGAAGAAAAACTTGATACTGTTCGTCAAATTGGTTATGGCATTCCAAATATTGATCGCGCTTTAGGTAATTCTCCGAATCGCATCACTTTGATTACAAGAGAAAACCGTTATATCAAAGCCAGACAGGCTCATGTTTACCAAGTCAAATTGCCAGAAGGATTGCGTAGTCAGGGAAAAGAACATGAGATTTTGGTAGAAGTTACTCTATCTTACAAAGCACAACCACGTCGAACTCGTAGAAATCGTAGAAAATATCTTTCAACTTGGCTGGATTGGGATTGTAGCAAAAAGGAAGAAGATCCAGAAAAATTTCTGGCGAGGATTTTAAAAGAGTATGATACTCCAGAGAATGCAGATAAGGGACAGGAAGTTTTTCAGTGGACTATTGGCAAAAAAGCGAAAAACTATGGAAAAATTCATGGTGTTTCTAGAAGCGCGGGAACTGTTCAAAAGGATTGGACGGTTGTCAAGTCATTTGAACTTACAGAAGCATTCTGCATTGCAGTAGTTGGCCATGAAGGTTGGAATAACGATCCAGATGCAGAAGCACCCTATTCTCTCGTTATTAGCTTTGAAGCATTAGCATCGAATATTCCAATTTACACTCCATTTGTTGAGGCTCAAGTCGAAATAGAATTAGAGCAACAGGTGGAAATTAACTAAATATGATGTAGCTAAAGTAGCTAAATGCGATCGCACATATTTTTGTTATATTTAACCAGTATTTGCCCTGACAATTCCGGATCGTATAAAATTGACTACAGTCTAAATATTTTCAGCAACGCCCGACAACTCAACCCTCAACACCTCAGTCTCTCAACAACCACAGCAGCAGCCATGAAACTTTACCACACTCCCATTTCCCCCAACTCCCGCCGCGTCTGGATCGCCCTCTTAGAAAAAAACCTTGACTTTGAATTAGTAGAAATCCACTTAACCGGGGATAACTTACAGCCTGAGTTTGTCGCAATCAATCCTTTTCACCGCATCCCTGTTTTGGTCGATGATGACTTCACTGTCGTCGAGTCTCTAGCAATTCTTGACTATCTAGAAACGAAGTATCCCGAACCGGCAATGCTGCCAAAAGAACCGAAAGATTTGGCAGTTGTGAGGATGGTAGAATTGGTCACGGTTAACGAACTTCTACCGGGACTTAACCCACTAAGCAGTGAAAAAATGGGCTGGGGAACTCCACCAGCGCAGGAAATCGCCAAGGCTAAGGAAAAAGTCAATACTGTGCTGACATTCTTTGAAGGCTTGCTGGACGATCGCCCTTTTTTCGCTAGCAACACTGTTACCTTTGCCGAGTGCGTTGCCGGCACCGTCGTGCCCTTGCTATCTTGGGTTGATGTGTCCCTAGACGGCTATCCTAAAATTCAAGCTTGGTGCGATCGACTAATGTCGCGTCCCTCATGGCAGCAAACTCAATTCACCGAGGCAGACTTGGCGGCTTTCGTATCTCGGAGACAAAAGTTTCTCGCACAATCTCAAGCCTCATGAACCAATCAATTGTCAAGCGATCGCTCTTTTTCCTAGCTATTTTCGCCTGCATCCAAATTCCCATCGCAGCAATGGGGCAGCCCGCCGCCCGATCGAACTACGAAGCAATTAACCCTAAACACAGTTCCTTGCCGATCGCAAAATTACCGTCTCCAATCCCAAAGATATCGCAGCAAAACTCTTTAGCAGCGACACAGAATCTGAAGGCAGAAAAAGCGACCAAATTTCGGTTGAATATCCCACGCGAGAAACAGCGGTAATTGTCCAAACCGTCGTCGGTTTAGCTGACGATTCTGTTGCCGGAATGCGGCACCGCATCGAACTCAGACTCAGGCAAAATAAGTGGGAAATTGTCTGGGTTGGCCGACAATCCAAGTGTCAACCAAATCGCGGACACCAAGATTGGGCAAGCGGCCGCTGTCAGTAGAAAGGTCGATCGGCTTTTTGCTTAAATTCATCCATCCCGCGTGGGTTGCGAGGAACCAAGCTAGGACTTGACGCTAGTCACGAAAAACAGACGCACAGAAAGATTCGCTACCCCTGCTTCCCGATAGAAATAAGTTATTCATTCGTAAGCCCCAGAAGCAGTCTGGGCTCGGCGTTGTTCCCTGGCTGCGCGACAATCTTAAAACTATTTTCGGAGTCGATCGCTCTTTTAGTCAAAAAGAGCGATCGAACTCAGAAATTTACTTGCACATGATCAAATTTCCAGCCGAGATGAATCCGGGCACAGGGGCTGAAATCTCAACCCAATTGCGATTTTCTCCATTCTTATCTTTCACTAACTGGAAGTTCGGCACAAGCGTTACTTGACCGTTAGCCGCTACACCGCCTTTAACAGCAGAAGTCTTGGAAGGCTCGCTGCGGATAGCTAGACCCCTCGGCGCTACGCGAGGTTCTACTTGGCGACACAGACTTACGGGACCCGTTGCAGGTGCAGGTGCTGGCGCTGGCGCTGGCGCAGGTGCAGGTGCAGGTGCTGGCGCTGGTGCTGGCGCTGGTGCTGGTGCAGGTGCAGGTGCAGGTGCTGGCGCTGGTGCTGGCGCTGGCGCTGGCGCTGGTGCTGGCGCTGGCGCTGGTGCAGGTGCTGGTGCAGGTGCTGGCGCTGGCGCTGGTGCAGGCGCTGGCGCAGGTGCAGGTGCTGGCGCTGGTGCTGGTGCGGGACTTGGGGAAGGAGTTTGACTAATGGTGCACGAACCTAAATTACTTTCGTCGTTGGGATAGCCGCTAGCTACATACCCTGTGACGGGAGCGGTAATTTGAATCCAGAGGCGACCGTCGGAGGCTTTAACCGAAGTAGCGCCTTGGGAGAGCGTTACCTGAGTGTTAAGTCCTACCCCGCCCACTCTAGGGGATTTGGGGTCTGGGTTCTGGCGAACGGTCAAACCTTCTTTGGGAGTGACTTTACGGCAAAGGTTCCCAGCCTGGGCTATTTGAAACGTGGCGCTATCTTCAAAGGAAATATTTTCCGCATCTTGACTGACAGTGGATGTTGATGGGGCGGCAACACCGATGGCATTCGCCTGCAAACTTCCGGCTACGATCGCGATCGCGCCCAGCAATGCAGCGGGTTTATTCCAGCAATTCAAGTTTTTCATCCGTTCAACTCCTCACTTAACCACAATCATTATCTTAATTGCAGGTCAATATAGCAAAAAAATTGATTTGTCTTCCACCAAAAAGCTCTATATAACTTTTTTAGTACCGCAAGTCAAGTTTTATTTATATTATTTAATGTTTGGTGAGTTGAACGAAGACAAATAAAGCTGCTACGCCTATAAATCAATGGCACTGAAAAAGTCTCAATCACGCCCTCCGTTTAGATTTCAAGACAGAGCGAGGTTCCTGCATTCGAGGATA
>NZ_JAUBQU010000197.1:0-6594 GCF_036701435.1 Microcoleus sp. Pol12A5 | reverse complement strand
GAGTTCTGAAAGGTTGGAGAAATATGGATTTAAATTACCAACATTATCACCACCACTTGAAGCACTACACAGACAAGTATTATCCAGAAGAGATGCGGGGTGATAGCTCAGATTTCTTGGCTATGGATTTAAGAACCGGTCTCCCCTTTGCTGATAATTCGGTTGATGTAATTTTCCACGAAGATTTCATTGAACATATCGATCAGAAATCTCAGATCATTCTCTTAGCAGAAGCTTGGCGAGTCTTGAAAAAAGGAGGAGTACACCGAGTCAATACTCCAAATCTTATTTCATCAATGCGCGATTATTCAGACTTTACAAAAGGAATCAAAGGGGTATATATTGGTGAATGGGAAACTCACCAGCACTTAAATGTTTTAACTCCGTGTTTGCTACAAGAGTTGGCTTTAATGGTTGGTTATTCAAAAGTGCTATTCAATGGTAGAAATCAAAGTATATCTCCTTTAGTTCCTCTTGAATACCGTCCCGATCCCAATGACAGACATGAAAACGGAAATATTTTTGCCGACCTAGTGAAATAGTTATGAAGATATACATTTTACCTATTGACAGTCGATTTCAGCCTGGATCTGCACGGATAGTCCATCCTGCTCATAACAGCGACTACGGTGTAGAGCAAGATTTTTTCCAATATCTTCACAGTAATCCTCACCTTGTCACAGACAATCCCAATGAAGCCGACTGGCATTATTTACCAGTTTATTGGACAAGATATTACATCAATCATCATTTTGAAAAAACTGATTTGTCTGAACTTCAACAATCAGTTAATCTGTCGATATTGTCTGACATCAAAACATTTACAATCTGTCAATATGATGATGGACCTTTGGTAAATCTAGGAGCAACAATAAATTTTCTCTCCTCTCGCAGAACAGAAACGGGTGTAGATATTCCTTTACTTTGCTCATTGCATAGAGTTCCTGAAGTTAAACCATCGAAAAAGTACCTAAGTGCCTTTATTGGTCTTCTTCCCAATCATAGTATCCGACAAGAGATGTTTGATACCATCAGATATCGGAACGATTTGTGTATGGCTAATGGCAGCACAGAATTATTTGTTGAGAAAACTCTAGAGTCTTATGTTGCACTCTGCCCTAGAGGATATGGCGGTAGCTCTTTTCGGTTTTTTGAAGCAATGCAACTGGGGGTAGCACCCTTAATGCTTAGTGATATCGACACAAGACCGTTTAAGGAGTTTATCGATTGGCACGAAATTAGTTTATTTACTAGCTCTGCAACCAATTTAAATAGTCTGCTAGATTCTTTAAATACATCGGAACTATTAGAGATGGGTCAAAGAGCCGAAAAAATTTATCAAGAAAAATTATGTTATCAGAAATGGTGCAAATATGTTTTGGAATATTTGGCATCACTCAGAACCTATGCGGGAAGCACTAATATGGTTTCAGTTTCATTGTTAGATAAAATCGACCGATACGCAAAAGAGGCGGAAGCCGTGTGGGGACTAGCTTACCCATTATTTGGCAAAGCTATAGCCAATAAAAACCTAAAAATCGGGGTAGAAATAGGAGTGGCTTTTGGAGGTCATTCAGAATCTATTTTGCAACATACATCTGTAGAAAAATTATATGGAGTAGACCCCTACCTCCACATGGAAGGTTACGAAGACCCAATGAATCTTCCTCAAGAAGAATTTGATGCCCTGTACAATTACATTCAGCAAAGATTTACCGTCTTCGGCGAAAGATACCAGCACATCCGCCAACTATCGAGAATAGCTATTAATGAAATAGTTGGAGAGGTCGATTTTGTTTACATCGATGCTGATCATTCATACAAAGGTGTTTGGGACGATCTTTGCATTTGGTATCCTAAAGTTAAAATAGGCGGTATTATTGGCGGACACGATTACGAGCATCCTGCTTTTCCGGGGGTAAAACAAGCTATTGATGAGTTTTTCACACCGTTAAACTTCCAAATTCACGCGGAAGGGGAAGGCGTTTGGTGGGTAGAAAAGCAACCTGTGAATATCAGTCAAGAACTTCCCGGTTGGCAGGAAAACGCCTACAATCTGTTTTGCACAATCGTTGAAAACAAAAAGTTAAATACAGGAGCACCAACAGGACAAGCTTTCGATGTCGCCTACATTGACGAACTTTCCTATCAAGGTTTGTGGGACCAGCTATGCAACTGGTACGGCCAAGTTCAAAGCGGTGCTGTTATTGGCGGATGTGGCTACGACCGTGCAGATTTTCCGGGCATCAAGGATGCTGTTGATGAGTTTTTTAGAAGATTTCAAAGTCAAGTTCATACCCCAGGAGAAAGTGTCTGGTGGGTAGAAAAGCAACCCACTAATATTAGCTTTTTTATCCCTGCTTACAACTGCGAAAAAACTATCGAAGAGTCCGTTGATTCGATATTAAATGGAAATTTTGAACAGGGGGATGAGTTAATTATTGTTAATGACTGCTCTACGGATAATACGGAAGGCATACTGGAACGACTCAGAATTAAGTATCCATTTATCAAGATTTTCCGTCACGAAACTAACAAAGGGGGTGGAGCAGCGAGAAATACTGCCGTCCAAAATGCCAGGCATCCTTTACTTTTCTGCTTGGATTCAGATAATATTTTAGTTCCAGGAAGTATCCCAAAATTAAAAGAGTTTTTAGTGAATTCCGGTGCAGATGTAGCTGCATTCCAAGAAATTCATTTCTTTGAAGGATGCCAGGAAAATATTATTAATAAATGGATTTATCAAGACCAAATTACTTTAGCGGACTTTTTCTCGCGACACGACGTGCCGGGAGCGAGTGGCAACTATCTGTTTACCAAAGAAAGCTGGGTGAGAGGGGGAGGTTATTCTGAATCTTCCGGGGCGCTAGACACTCACACATTTGGTTTCCGGCAGTTAGCGACTGGTTCTAAAATGTTGACGCTCCCGAATACTTATTATTGCCATCGGCAAGGCATTGAATCTTATTTGGTCAGATTTTCAAAAAGTAATAACTGGTCGTTAATCTTGACAGACATCATCGCTCCTTTTGCTCATCTGATTGCTGATGCAGATTGGCAATATATGTGCGGTGAAGGTAAAGATAATTGGTACGGAAATATTAATCAACGTCCTATTTCTTTAAGGACGGGAATAGAGAGTAAGCCTGCAGTAGAAGCACAGCCAGAAATAGTAGAGCCACAACCGATGATTATACCGTACTGGATTCAAGACCATATTAGTTCAACGAGTTCTCATCTGTTGCCGGGAGAAAGCCAAGTAGTTGCCCAATACATTAAACCAGGGGATATCGTTTTCGATTTGGGTGCTAATATCGGTGAATGGGCAAAAGAGGTTTTGACAAGACACCAAGATGTAGCAGAAATGCACATTTTTGAACCTTTGGCTCATGTTCATAAAAATTTGGTAGACAGCTTAAGGGGAGAAAATAATGTAAAAATCCTAGCCCAAAATATGGCTGCGGGCAGTCGAGAAGAAATTAAGACTTTTTATCAGTACGACGATCATTCCACCTTGAGTACGTTTTATCGTAGTTGTTGGATGGAGAGTCAAGGTTGGATTCAGCCTCCCCAAAAGTGTACTGTTTTCACTACAACGGTCGATCGTTACTGTCAGCGTTTGGGTATCAAGCGGATTAATTTTCTAAAAATTGATGTTGAAGGCGCAGAATTAGATGTATTGTACGGTGCAAGCGATTTACTGAAATATGGCAAAATCGATTACATTCAATTTGAATACGGTACAACTTATCGCGAGGCCAATATCACTTTAAAAGAAGTGTGTGAGTATCTGCAAAAGTATCGGTACTCTATTTTTAAGATTTTGCCACAGGGCTTAGAATACAGACCTAATTTTCAGCCAGAATATGAAGTTTTTGAATGGAGCAACTTCTTAGCAGTCAACGATCGCTTCCGAGCTAATGTGTTGGGAGAACCTCCTAGACTTTTGGATGTACCGCAACTTTGCACCCAGCATTCAATTACTCCTAAAGGCATTATTCATGTAGGTGCTCATGAAGGTACGGAAGTGGGATATTACCAAGCAATGGGAGCGCAAAAGATACTGTTTGTAGAAGCTAATCCCGCTGTTTTTGAACGCTTGCAAGCTAATTTAGGTGGGTACCCGAACGCGCAAGCTGTGAATTGCGCGATTAGCGATCGCAACGGTACTATTAATTTGCACGTTACTTCTTACGATCAAAGCAGTTCAATTTTGCCGCTGAAGCATCATCAGGATATCTATCCCGATATCGTGGAAACACATCAAGTAACAGTGCCTTCAAAAACTCTGGATACGCTGCTGCAAGAATTGGACTTAAACCCGGCTGACTTTAATATCTTAAACATCGATATTCAAGGTGCAGAACTTTTGGCTTTGCAAGGAGCAACTAATTGGCTGCAATATGTAGATGCGATTAATACGGAAGTTAATTACCAAGAACTCTATGAAGGTTGCGCGCTCGTTCATGATTTAGATGAGTTTTTAGACAGGCACGGTTTCGAGCGGGTAGCTACCACAACTCCCCACCCATCTTGGGGCGATGGTTTTTATGTGAAAAAGCCGCTCGTTACTATGTCTATCCTTAGTAGGGCGCGGTTTGGCAATCAAATATTTTTGTATGCGATGCTGAAAATTCATGAACAACAGCAAAATATTCGGGTGGAGACATCACCGTGGATCGGACAATATTTGTTCGGACACAGTGAGCCACCTATTTCTAAAAGCTTGCCTGTCGTTCATGATTCGGGATTGGGAATAATTAATGCAGAAGCACCTTTGGGCAATGTAGAATTTGGCGGGCCAACCTATCAGATACCCACTAAGTATTACGCGCGCCACAAAGAGTTTTTTCGATCGCTCTTCCAACCAATGCCAGAAGTAGAAGCGAAGGTAGCAGCAGCAGTCAGCAGCCTCCGACAACGCGGAAAAACTATTATTGGCTTGCATTTGCGGCGCGGCGATTACTGGGGGCCTTATGCCGAATTTATGTTTATTGCTCCCAATAGTTGCTACAAAAAATGGTTGCAGGGGTTGTGGGAAACTTTGGAAGAGCCGGTACTGTTTATTGCCAGCGATGAACTTGAAGAGGTTGTAGATGATTTTGCCGATTATTACCCGGTAACTGTCAAAGATTTGGGTGTAGAAATGCCAGAGGCTCCTTTCTATCCAGACTTTTATATATTGAGCCAGTGCGATGTTTTGGCTATTTCAAACAGTACCTTTTCTGTGGCAGCATCAATGCTAAATGAACGGTGCAAGTTTTTCTTCCGCCCTCACTTGCCGTCGAAAACATTAATTCCTTTCGATCCTTGGGATAGCGAACCGCTATACTGGCACGGATCTGGAACTTGGGAAGAAGATGAAAGCGGGTACGGTTTAGTGACAGCTAATCAATATTTAGAAAACGAATCAAATCCCCTGCAACTGAAAATTGCGGCTGTTGTGGATGTTGCACCGGCTTACCCTGAAGCTTTGGAATGGCTGCGGGGATTTAATATAGATTCGCCTGCGATCGGTAAAGTAGATAACAGTAAAATTTTGATGTCGGGTTGGGTGTTGGGCAAGAGCGATCGAGCTGTGGCAGTTGAGTTTATTTATAATGGCGAAACTGTCTGCACAACCCCCGTTGGCGGGTATCGATCGGATGTAGCCAGTGCTTTTCCCGGAGTACCGCTAGCAGCACGTAGCGCTTACAAAGCTAAGCTGGACTTTCTTGCAGGAAAGCAGCCGGAATCTGAGGTGCTAATCCAAGCAGTTTTAGCCGACGAAACTCGCGTCAAGTTAGGACGGGTTCGATTGCAGGAAGTGGTATATCATTTCCCTCTCGGCAATCAGAAACAAAAGTACCGGATGAAATGGTTTTTTGCAATTAATGAAGCTAGTCCTGGTTTTGAAATTTATTCGCAAATGATTAAAGTAGCAGTTTATACTGCTCAACAAAATACTTCGCTAGAACCATATTGCATTTATGACGGCGAAGAGAATGAATTGACAGATTGGCTGCAAAAGAATGGTGTTAAGATTATTTACCACAGAACACCTCATTATGAGAAACTGCAAACTCAATATCCTTGGAGTTCAACCGTAGCTTTCGGTGCATTTTTGAGAATTGAAATTCCCAAAATTGTAGAAATTTACAATATCCAGGATGAGTATGTTTTTTATACAGACTGCGATGTCATGTTTTTTGGCGATGTGGTGGATTATTTGCAGGGTATAACCTGTGAATATTTTGCTGCAGCCCCCGAGCACGAACCCAACAACTGGGAATATTTGAATAGTGGTGTGCTGTATATGAATGTCAAAAATCTTCAAAAAATCCAGAAAGAATTTGACGATTTTATTGACGGAAACTTGGATCAAATATTACAGCTAGCTTATGACCAAGGAGCCTATAACTTATTTTTCAAAGACAAGTGGGATAGGTTGGATATCCAGCTAAATTGGAAATCCTACTGGAATTTTAGTCCGGAAGCAAAAATCATTCATTTTCACGGGCCAAAACCCACTCAAGCAGAAGAGATCAGGAGTAAAACAGCACCTGCGAGTTCTCTGCTGTTTGCTAATGGTTTTTATTGGCTAAACACGGAAAT
>NZ_JAUBQU010000042.1:0-49473 GCF_036701435.1 Microcoleus sp. Pol12A5 | reverse complement strand
TTCGGTGCTGCCTCTGCTGACTCGCTCAAAGGCTGCTAATAATGTTTCAACTTCTGTTTCTCTGCCGTAGAGTTTTTGAGGGATTTGAAACTTATCTGTAATATCTTTTTGGGCGATCGCAAAATCTGCAATTCCTCCCGTAGTTTTTAATTGTTCTAGGCATTCTTCTAAGTCAGCGATAATTCCCCAAGGGCTTTGATATCTGGCTTCAGCGGTTTTCGCTAATAGCTTCATCACAATATCAGAAACAGCTTTAGGAATTTCTCGATTGATTTGATGGGGCGGTACTGCTTGTTTAGCAATGTGACAGTGGATTAATTCCATTGCATCGCTGTAATCCCATGGCAATTGCCCCGTTAGGAGTTCGTAAAAAGTGACTCCTAATGAGTAAAAATCTGTGCGGTAGTCTATTGCTCGGTTCATTCTGCCTGTTTGTTCCGGCGATATATAGCTAAGAGTGCCTTCTAAAACATTAGGATTTTTCAGGGTAGGATTTTCGCGCTTTAAAACAGTAGAAATGCCAAAATCTATAATTTGAACTCGCCCTGTGGTTGAGTTAATAATAATATTGCTGGGATTGATATCTTTATGAATGATTTTATGTAGATGAATTTCACCTAAAGCCCTGGTTGTTTTAATACCTATTAATAAAAACTCTTCTAAGGTAAGTTGTTGAGAAGCCAACAAGAGCTTTAATGAGTCTCCACCACAATCCTCGAAAATGATAGCCAAACTGTTATGGTATTTTTCTAAGCTGTAGGTTTTAGGCACACTTTCTAGGTTAAGATTGTGTGTGATTTCGTATTCCTGCTTGTATCTAACTAACGAAGCTGGCATCGGATAATCTTGTTTGAGAAATTTGAGAATTACCGGTTGGTTGTTTTGCTTTCTCACTCCTCGGTAAACTAAAGAATTATTACTTTCATGGATTTGGTTAATAATGTCGTAGCCCGGTAAGTTAATCATTCTTACAGCCTCTTGTCAGTATTAATACTCAATTATTTTTTTTAGAAATTGTTAATTAATTAAGTAGATGTATCCTCTAATACATAAATAATATCCGAAACTTTAATAAAAACTTAAGTTTAAAAATAAAAGTTATTTTATATTAACATTTCTTAACAAGAAGACGGCTAAACATTACGGTCAGGAGTGCGATCGCTCCACAGTTTCCTGCAAAATCCGGCAAAACAGAGTGAAGTGCGATCGCCGTTAGTCTTCCTAGGAGATGTGGGCGCTGCATAATTAGAGTATAAATAGGGGAATTACCATGTAATGAAAGCGAGTACAAATCGCCTCTTTTTCCTTCTTCATTCCACATCTTCATTAGGCCTCTTGCAAAAATAATTAGGACGGGCTCTCCGGCAGATCAATTGATAAAAAGGATTTTTGCAAGAGGTCTATTACCAAGGATTGCCAATCATTGTAAAGGCTGCCCAATAATAAGGATGCAAAAGCACTCGATCGCCCCGCGCCGCAATTTCCGGAGGCAAAGTTAGACTCGTAGAAAGCCCTTCGACTCGCAGCATCCCGTCTTGAATCCGCACGCGCCCCTGCAGCATCTCCAATTGCGCGCGCCGCAAAGCCTCCGCTTTAATCATCAAATTGCCACCGCGTCTGGGGGTTCGCAACTGGCGGTAAAACTCCGTCATCAGCCCCAAAGTCCCCTCATCGCTGACTTCCCACAAACTCGCCAAAGCCGATTTAGCACCGCTAGCTACCGCCAAACCCGCAAACCCCAACTCCGCCTCTTCGTCGCCCAAAGCGGTACTGCACGCGCTTAAAACTAACAGATTCACCGGCGGTTCATTCCACCGCAACTGCCGCATTTGATCGATACGCAATTTAGTATCCCACAACTGAATGTAAGAATTTTTCGGTTCCCCAGGCTGGAATTCGCTGTGAGTTGCTAAGTGAATGATGCCAAAAGGCCGATTTGCCCGCTGAGCTTGCAAATTTCCGAGAGTAAAATCTTGATTCAAAAATGATTTTCCGCGATCGGGCGGCGCGATCGACTCTAACTCCACCGGCACCGCCGGTAATGGCGCTTTATCTTCAAATACCGACGCCCCCATCGCCAAAATTTCATCATCAGCAATATTGTCGTAGCCGATATCAGTTAAACTCAGACTCGGCATCACGCTAATGCTGTATTTCTCAACTAAAAAGCCTTTGCCGTCGTGAAGGGCCGCAAACGGCACGCTCCGCAAACCTGCTGCCGGAATTACAATTAAATTGTCAATCTTTAAAGCTGCCAATTCTGTGGCAACTGGCGCAACTAACCACCGATAAAGTTTTTGCGCCGTATCCAAATAACTAATGCTGCTTCTTTTGCGGGGATTAGTTATTTCGCTTTGAAATGCGTCAGCTAGTTGTAACACCTGCCAGCGTGTTGTCGCTGGAATTAAAACGCGCCTCGGTTCAGCGTTAGCTGTTACTAACACTAATTCTAAATGATCCCCGTTAGGAACATCGGAAACTTCTTTGCCATCCGGCTGCAACCTCTGGGTCAAGTTATGTTGTAAGGGATGAGGGGGATGGGATGCGAGGTTGGTTCTCACAGGCAATAGATTAGATAAATCCTGACTGGCCACCACTACAGAATCATTTTGTTTGGCGGCGCCTGCATCCGCTCTGCTGACCCAATTCATATAAATAATTGCCGATTTAATTCCGGTAATTTCTTCGTTTTTGCGAAGATTTTCGTAAATCACCGACATATTACTAATCGGTCTTCTTGCGGGCAAGTCTAGATATTTTTCGTATTCGCGAGTAAAGGTTTTCTCAAATGCTAAAACTCCCGACTCTACCGAATCGAATCTGCGAGAAGGAAGGAAAATATCCGGGTTAATTTGGGAAGTTTTGTCTCGACTTTGCGATCGCAATTCTACTTGCACAGATGCAGGAAGTGACAGCGCCGGATCGGGATTTACGGGGACTACTGGCACTACAGGCGGTACCGCAATTGGTGCGGGAATTGGTTCGGGAATTGGTGCAGCAATTGGTGCGGGAATTGGTTCGGGAATTGGTGCAGGAGTAGAGGGCGCGCCCGGTGTAATTAGGGAAATCTGATTTGGTAAACTTCCTTGGGTGTAAGTTTGTCCAAAAGAAAAAGTGGGCAAAATGGCGTTTCCCGCGCCAGCATTAATGCTTCCTAGGGTTCCATTGTCGATCGCGCCGCCAACTACAAACGGTCGATCGATAGCGCCTCCGTGGCGAATTGCGATCCTCCCCGCCCCCGCACCTCCGGCAGTAGAAATACTGGAAAAATTGCCCGCTATATCGTTGAAAACATTGTTCGAGCGAAACAAACCGAGGGTTGTCACATCAACGCTACCACCAGTACCGCCAGTGCCGCCTTGAGCGTTGATAAAGCCCAACTGAATGTTATCAGTCGCGTTCAGGGAAACGCCCCCGCCGTTGCCGTTTGAAGTGCTGCTGGAGTTGAGATCGAGAGCCGAAATGCCCGATGAAGAGGTGACGGCAATATTTCCGCCGATCGCCCCGGAAGCGTTCAAAGCTCCCGCAGTTAAACGGCCGGCATTGCTTTGGAGAGCGATCGCGCCTCCAGTTCCCGTTGCCGATGAAGAGTCGATCGCACCTGCTGAAACAGTATTTCCCTCAACCCGAATCCTCCCACCGTTCGAGGTAATATTACCAGTCCGAACCTCGCCGCTTCCTTGCAGGTTCACGCTGCCGCCATCCGTCCTTAAATTACCCTCTAAGAGGACATTTTCTGCCTTGATATCGGCTCCCAAAGCGGCCGTACTGTCCCCCCCGAAGGTAACAGAATCTCGCGCGTTAACGCTCAAACTGCGGGCTGTAATTGTGGAAGCAGCCGTCACGCTAGCAGCGTCAGCCGAGAGCAGGCCCAACCTCTGAGTTTGACCGACTAGGCCCTCAAAAGTAATGTTGCCGCCAGCGCGCAGCGTCAAATTATTAGCTCGGCCCGGGATGCTGTCGAGGGTATTGGCAAAAGCGATATTGCCGGTAGTGGCCGCTAGGGCGGCGCTGCGATCGACTGTGACGTTACTGTTGAAAGTCATGTCGCCAGATGTCGCAATATTGCCCGAAACCTCGGTACTGCCGGCGTGGACGTACAAACTCGCCAGCGGTGCAGCTTGACCGACTGTACCGCCGAACAGCACTCGCTGAGCGTCTAGTCTAAGGGCGCGAGCTCCGTCTAGGCTACCGGAGAACAGAATGTTGCCGGTAACTTCCGCGATCAAAGCCACGTCAGCATTGAGGGATGCGTTTCCTGTAAAAGTCAGATCGCCGCCAGATGTCGCAATGTTGGCGTTGAGATCGGTTTTGGGCGCGTCGAGAGTCAAGCTAGCGCTGCCGGTTGTGCTCAGGGGATTGTCGATCCTGATCGAGCTGCCTTGAAGTGTCAGCGGGCTGTTGAAGGTAATGGGTGCGACGATCGCGATCGACGAGCTGCTACCGTTTTCGCGCCCGATCGCGATCGAGCCGAAACCCCCCGCCAAAGCGCCGATATCCCTTGCCGTCAAGTCTAAAATGCCCAAAATATCGCCAGTGCCACCGAGCCGAATCGCTCGGTTATCGTTGGGTTGCAAGCGAATTGTTCCCCCCGCACTGCTGACGGAATTGCTGCCGCCCCTAAAGTCAATGCCGTTAGCCGTGAGAGCGATATTCCCGCCGTTAGCAGTGACTCCGCCCAGAGAGATGCTGCTGGCGAAAAAGTTGATGTTGCCACCTTGAGTCTCGATTAAATCGTTGGGGTCATTGACAAAAAACACTCCGCCCGATCTAAATGTTACGGTGTCTCCCGCGATCGCTTGCAGCGAAAGTTTGTTATCGGGCAAGTCTTGGATGCTGATGTAGCCTGGGGTTTCTAGAACCACGTTGCTGCCGGCCGCCATCTGTTCCAACTGCACTTCTGAGATCGATGTTTCATTGGGTTCTGGTGCCGCTTCGAGTCCGCCACCGGTTGATGGCGCGCTGCTGTCGCCGTTACCGCTGACGATCGTAATATTTGCCGGATCTAGCAACAAATTGCCGATCGCACCGTTAGTTGCGCGGGTATCGACCTTTCCTTGGAAAGTTAAAGCATTTTTGCCGGAAACTTCTACTCTTCCGCCGTTACCTGCGGCGATGCCCCCGCGAGCACTAATCTTGCCAAAGAAGCGAGTTGTATTGTCTGACCAAATTACCGCAGTGCCGGCATTACCGCGGTCGATCGCGTTGGCTGCGATCGTAGAATCAGGACTAATATAAGTTACCAGTGCGTTCGGAACAGGTTCCATCCCCCGGAAACCGCCTCCGACCCGCACAGTACCTCCGCCGTTCGTCCCGGAAGCATCGATATTTGCGCCGAACAGTCCGACTTTTTCCCCTAAAATATTAACTGTGCCGCCAGCATTCCCAGAAGGAGCAAATACATTTACAGAACCGGAGACGATCGCACTTCCCCCATTTATCCCCACTGTTTGGCCGCCAGTCAGTACCAATTGACCTTGTTCGTTAGTCGTTAAACCTGTGGCTGACGCTACGCCGGGGCCCGTCAGCAACTGAGGCAAAGAAACCGGGGCGATCGCATCTTTTTCCGAATGCAAAGACGGAGTAATTTCTAAACTCAACAAATTGCCGATTTGACTGATACGGACTGCATTTTTTCCCGGAACAGCAGCCACAGTAATTTGACCGTTGGGAGCGGATAATTTGCCTGTATTAATAACTGTGCCACCGACTAAAGTTAAACTTTGTCCGGTGCCCACGGCTAAGTTTCCCGCATTGACAATTGTACCAAATTGTAAGTTATTAAAATTAAGTTGATTGGGATTTCCCACTAAAGCTTTGTAATCATTAATTCCGCTAGAATTAAACCAGCGATCGCCGAAACCAATACCTGTAGCAGTTGTCGCCAAAAACGACCCCGGCACGTTTAATCTAGCATTTTGACCGAAGACAATTCCCGCCGGATTCATTAAGAATAAATTCGAGTTGCCACCGGTTACAGAAATCAGACCGTTAATTACGGAAACATTGTCGCCGGAAATCCGCCCTAAAATATTTTGAATAGTTGGATTAGTTAGAAAATTAGCTATTTGACCTTCGCTGAGATTAAATTGGCTGAAGCTGTGAAACAGATTTCCCCCGTTTCCCGACAGTTGTCCGCCGCTAATGTCTGTGCGATTTTGCTCGGACTTAACAACAGTATTCGTGCCGTCAGTAGCGGGAACGACAGGTTGCGATCGCACTGCTAGCGGTAGCAGCCCAAAACCTAATGTCAAAATTAGAGCAGAACGAAAATAGGTCATTGGAGGAAGCTATTAGTCATTAGTCATTAGTTCTTAGTCATTAGTCATTAGCCGGAAGGAAGAGGGAATTCAGAAAAGCTAATTCTCCATTACCAATTTTAATCTCTTCTCGTTTTGATTTTTTTTGAGCTGTAATGTTCCGCCAAAGTGCCAATAAACTTAAAAAGGTCGATCGAATACCGCCACAGCCGGGGGTCGATCGCACTCCAAAACCACCCGTTGCCAGAATGTCGGAAATTTAAGGCAAATTTTGTATTGATCTGTAACAAGTGTATTGACAAACTCCCCCCAGACTCCTATGATTGGAGCACGGATGGGGTGAGAAAGTAAAAACCCACACAATAACTGGCTCCTCTAATACAGTTAAAAACAAAATACTGATGCTTTTAGAGATCAACCATGCAAACTCCAGCTTTCCCATTTCTAACTGAACAAATAGTTGAGCAGATATTTTCGTCAGGCGAACTGACTCGCAATGACAGACAGCGAATTCAGTCAATGCTCTTAAATGAGTCGATCGGCGAGAATGAATTGAGCTTAATTGAAAGAGTCATGGAAGGCGTAGTCAAGGGAATACTTGACGTGCTCAATTAGTTGATAACTGGCGTTAACTTATCTAAATGTAGGGTGCGCCGGGCCGCGCACCTTACCCTAATTTTAAATAAAAAAATCGAAAAGCGAAAAGCAAAAATTCTGTCACCGTTCTAAAAATCATCATCAGGGCCGTCATCCGGACCCTCATTCGATCCCTCCTCCGAGCTCTGATCGCGACGCACAAATTCAGAAGGAGGCCTATCGTTACTCCAGGCCCACCACACGCCATCGCACTGGCAGCGGTAAAATTCTTGCCACTTGCGACGGTTGAACTCGGTATATACTGGCGATCGGCGATTAATCCAGACCTCAGTGGCATCCGTACAGCTAGCGCCGCACTTGGGGCAGCAAAACTCATTAGCGTGAACCGCCGTCGCAGTCCATTCAGGAGGATGTGGAGCAAAAGCTTCCATGTGTTAGAGTTTCTATCTAAACTGCTGGTAATTACGGCAAATCAAGGGTTGCTAAAGATCCGCAGAGTTCGGAATGACCTAAGCAATGACATAAGTACGCTGTTGAGTGCGTAATTTATCGGCCCGTTATTTTTTTTAGTATTTGCCGTCAGATGAATAGTATAACTGATGTGGTGCAAACCGTCGATCGGCATTCTTAAGTATTTCAAGGACTAGGCTTATGTCAATCTACAATCTTATCTCGTTTCTGGGAATTTTTGGCTTATGTGCGATCGCCTGGATTTTTTCAGAAAACCGACAGTCCAAGTATATTCCCTGGCGCGTCATCACCTGGGGCATTGGACTGCAATTAGTCTTAGGATTTTTAGTATTCCTGTTCCCCCCAACTCGCATCGCCCTAGAGTGGTTTACTGGCTTACTCGATGGAGTATTCACCGCTGCTGACGCTGGAGCGAGATTTGTATTCGGGAGCAATGTTGTACCTATACCGGGTAAAGATCCGGCAGTTAATTTAGGATATATTTTTGCCTTTCGAGCTTTACCGACCGTCATATTTTTTTCTGGCCTCATGGCCTTGCTATACAACATCGGCGTGATTCAAATTATCACCGAACTTTTTGCCAAAATCTTTTATACGACTATGCGGTTGAGCGGCGCAGAAGCCCTCAGCGGCGCTGCTAATATCTTCGTAGGAATTGAAGCGGCAATTGTCGTCAAGCCTTATTTGCCGAAAATGACTCGTTCGGAACTTTGTGCAATCCTCTCTTGCTGTTTTGGGACGGCAGCTTCTTCAACTTTAGCAATTTACGTTAGTTTTCTCAAGCCAGTTTTTCCCAATATTTTAGGACACTTAGTTTCAGCTTCAATTATCGCCATTCCCGCTTGTTTTGTTCTCTCCAAAATCTTAGTACCCGAAACAGGCGTGCCGCTGACAATGGGCGGCATTCCCAAGGAAGAACGGAAGCCTAAAGGCCGCGAGTTTGTGGGCGAAGAAATTTCCGAAATGGACGGCGAAGCGATTCCACAAGAGACTGTTGGGGGAGAACCCATCGAACGAGTCAGCCCTCTCGATGCAGCGATAATTGGTGCATTGGACGGTGTAAAAATGGCAGTAGCTATTGCCGCTGTTTTGATTTTAATTTTAGGCTTAGTTTCCTTAATCAATCAATTCTTTGGTTGGCTGGCCATTTTGCCCGGCCCAATTGGTGGCTTGTTCAAAGTTGTCACCTTAGCCAACATTATGGGATTTTTATTTTATCCCCTGACGCTATTAACAGGAGTCTCCATTGACGACTCTTGGCAAGCATCAGTAATCATCGGTCGCAGGCTGTTAGAAACAGCCATTCCGCCCTATCAAAGTTTAGCAGAAGCATCGGCCAAAGGACTGGTGAGCGACCGTACAGTTTTAATAGTCAGTTACGCCCTTTCCGGCTTCGCCCACTTAGCCTCCGTCGGCATATTTGTCGGCGGCACGATCGCCCTAATTCCATCCCGCCGCAAAGACATTTCCGAGCTCGGTTGGAAAGCATTATTTGTCGGCACTTTAGCGACAATGATGATCGCTTGCATCGCGGGCACCTTCGACACCGGAGACGCCAGCATTTTAGGCGCTAAAACAGCCCCTGCTGCCCCGCTAACAGCCCCTGATTCTCCCAAACCACTGCCATCCCCAGCCGCGAATTCAAAGCCATCAGTTGCCCCAGCAATTTCCAGTCCGAAGCCTTCGCCGAAGACTGAAAAAGCAACTCCGAAAGCTCAATAATGTCCCAAATCTGACTCTAAGAAAAGTCCTTAAATGAGCTACGGGACAAGGACACGGCAAGGCCGTGTCCCTACAGATTAGACTCAAATTGCAAGCATTCCCAAACAATCTAAAAATTATCTGCGTTTATCTGAGTTTATCTGCCTTGAATCTGCGGTTGACATATTAATCAAAATTTTCTGCAATAAATCTAATTACCAATAACCACTTCCCAAAAAATATGAATCCAGATCCAGAAATTCGCCGCCTGTTAGATGTGATGCCAGCCTCCGGCCGCATGACGTGTAAAATTATTAATAAGCCCCAACAATCAACGGTAATTGACTGCGATTTTCCTTTGCCTTGGAATCAATCTCGCCCGATTTATATTAATTTTGATTTGTGGCGGCTGCTATCTAAGCCGCAGCGGGATTTACTGCTATTGCGGAATGTAAGTTTTCTGTGCAATTTTAAGTGGTTTAAACCGGATATTTATCAAGGTGCGGCTTTGGCGGGAATTGTCGGGACTGTTGTAGAATTGTTGCAGGGAGATGCGATCGGCACTGCGATCGCGGGCGGTTTGACGGGACTGGCCATGACTCGAATTTGGCGCGACAACCGCAGTTCTCAAGTAGAGTTAGATGCTGACGAAGGGGCGATTAGAGTAGCGGGAAGGCGTGGTTACAACGAAGCGGAAGCGGCAGGACATTTGCTTGGGGCGATCGAGGCTGTGGCGCAAATTGAAGGGCGCAGTTTGGATTTTAATGAGTTGATTCGGTGTCAAAATTTAAAGGCGATATCGGGGATTTCGGCGGTGGGCGTACCCGATAGTGTGAGGCAAGATTGAAAAAAACCTAGATATAATCAAGATGGAAACCCATAAAATCCACAACGATGCTAATCCTGCCAAAACTGGAAAACCTGCGCGATACTCTACCTATAGAAGGAGCTGTCGGAATTGAATTAGTGGAAGGCATACCAATTTTTAGAGCATCCACCGCTGTCAAAAATCGCATCCAAGAACTGTTGGACAAACAACAAAGTTTGCCCCTCAATCCTGACGAAGAACAAGAACTCAATCTTTACGAAGAAATCGACGATTACCTCAGTTTTGTCAATCGGACTGTCCGCAATATTTTCTTGGGGCAGATTCAGCCTACTGTGTAGAAATGTCCGCTCGCCGTCAAATTCCTGAAAATATCCAAAATCAAGTTCGTCAGAGAGCAAACTGTCTGTGCGAATATTGTCATGCCTCCGAACAATGGCAGTACGTAGAGTTTACTATCGAACACATCATTCCCTTAACTAAAAATGGGACTAACGATATTGACAATTTGGCACTAGCTTGCTTTCACTGCAACCGCAAGAAATCTGATAAAACTAGAGCGATAGATGCTCAGTCAGACGTAGAAGTACCGTTGTTTAACCCCAGACAAGATAGTTGGGGCGAACATTTTATTTGGTCTGCGGATGGATTATCAATAGTTGGTTTGACTCCAATTGGACGAGCTACATTTACAGCATTAGTCTTAAATAGAGAGAGTCATTAATATTCTGACCGCTGACAAAGCTATCAAATGACATCCACCTGCAGGCGATTTAATTCAATCAGAAAGTTGAGCATACTGAGAGTGACTCAAACTTTGAGGAGCTACCTCTGCGGCAAAATTTGTACTGCAATGAAAGATCGATTCCTGCGGAAATCTTCGCTAACGCACTTATTTTAATTATTTTAATCGAAAGTGCGATCGACCGAGCCATCCCCTAAGACCTACCTATGACCTAGAACAGTGATAAACTTGATATTCATACCCATCCACCGCAGGCAACTCGCGCGATTCAAGCTGACATTTTTGTGGTTCTAGATTGACAGGTGCGCGAAAATTAACCAGCCACAAATCAAGCGGACGTTCTAATTGACTGAGCGTTTTGTCAAGTGTCCCTGCCACTATTTCCGCCCCATCCTTTCTCTGGTTAGCCAAAAGAAACAGCGGAGAATCAAAGGCTTTAACTTCTTCTTTCTTCCTAACATCCGTTACACCCGCTACAAAATCCATTGCCGAACTTCTTTCCCATTCCCACCCTATCCCCATCAACTCTCCTATTTCTACATGAGTCTTTTGAGTAGTGGCAATTAGGACGGGAACTTTCGAGAATTCGCGGATAACCGGAATTAAAAGGTCGGGTTTGTAATATTTGCGGTAGCCGAGATTGGAATTTACTGTGACACCGCTAAAAAAACCCATTACTAAAATTAGCACGACTGCTTTTTTGCCAGCAATTTTCACAGCAGGTAAATTAAACCATTGACTTTTTGTTGTAGGTGTCTTAAAAATAACCGCCAAGGTTGCTCCTAAAAGCAATATCACCCCCGGAAAGTAGACGAAATTGTATCGAGCCCCGCGAGTTAGGTCAATCCCTAGAATATATGCAAAGCTGAAAAATAGGAAAATTGAGCCTAGCACAAATCCGCCGAAAATAACAGTACCTAAACGAGTATCTGGCATTGTTAAGGAATTTTTAAGAGCGCTAAACAGGATGGGCAGCACCAATATAAAAAATATTGTCATTGCGATCGCCGATGCAACTACTACTGCCAAATTTTGCGATTCAACGGGCAGCAGAGACATCACAGTGATCCATCCAGCTAAAGCTTGAAAAATCGGATTAATCACATTTAAAAATGTGCGATCGCCGCTGACAATCCAATTAGTTAGTTCGTTGCCGTATTTATTTGACAAAAATACCGGCAGCCAAACTAAACCGCCAGCCAAAGTACCCATCGCTACGGAGAAAAGCCGCCAGAGGATGTGAAATTGCCAAATATTAGGCTGCTGGCTGTTGTCAATTGGCAACTTTCCATTAAACTGCTGCCAGATTACTGCAATTAATGCTATTGCTTCCGCACACAAAGTCAGTGCAAAAAAGTAGTGAACCGCAATTCCTAAACAATTAACCACTACCCAAAGCAGCACCGCCCAAATAGGCAATGGAGCGCGCTGCTGTAGCTTTTTGGCAGCTAATGTCAAGCAAAAAAGAGAGGCAACAACTAATAAGATTCCTAAAGTGTAATGGCGAGCTTCTTGAGCGAGATAAATGCCGTAGGGAGAAACTGCCATCATCGCGGCCGCACATTGACCGACTAAACGAGAACTAAAAGTAAATTTGCCCAAAAAGTAGATAGCAGGAACTGAAATCACGCCCAATAATGCAGGAAGAGCTCGCCCAATCCAAACTAAACTATCCTCAGTCGGCCCAAACAGTCGCATCCACCAGTGGGCGAGCATAAAATACACTGGTGGATGGTTGCTTTCTAGCAGCAAATGGTTTAGAACATCTGCAATGCCAGCATTGGGACGCAATTGTAGCGGTTGTAATAATGTAGAAAGGTCGATCGCGCGATCGAGCGGCACCCCTCGAAAACTGTTGCCCAAACTAAAAACTAGAGTCGAAAACTCGTCCGTCCACAGCGGTTTCGAGTCCAAATTGGCAAAGCGCAAAATAAAGGCGAGCGCCGTCCACAGCAATAGCAACAACAGTTGTTTGTTCTTGATCATTAATTCAGTCATTCAAAGGCATAGGGAAGAAGAGCCATTAGTCATTAGTCATCAGTCATTTTATCAACGATCAATTACTAATTACCAATTACCGATTACCAATTACCTATCTACTTCCGTTACCCGCCAGCTCAACTTCATATTAATCCAGAAGTTCCACAGAGTCACAGCCGCGATCGCAATTAAATTAGCCAAATATTCATTCATCCCAAAAACATTAAACAGCAAATTAACCAGCAGCACATTCAAAATCAAACCCATCAAGCAAATCGTATTAAATTTCAACAGCCGTTTCAATCGCTGGCGCTTTCCTGGCTGCCGCTTAGAAATATCGCCAAAAGTCCACAAATCATTCCACAAAAAGTTACTGATAATTGCCAATTCAGCAGCAACGATCAGACTGCGAGTCAGTTCCCAATTGAGGATATCCCGCAGCACGTACAAAACCCCCATATTCACAAACACGCCGCTGAAACCCACGATGCCAAACCGCAGAAACTTGCCCATCGGCCAGCGGGCAAACCGCAACCGAAGCAAATGTCGCAAATACTCAATATACTGTTTCCAAGTAACTTTGCTCTCGCCTTCTTGCCGTTCCTGAAACACGTAACCAACTTCTCCAATCCAGCGGATGTCCCCCCTGCCGAGCACTTCAATCAATATTTTGTAACCAGCAGGATTCATGGTTTTGCCCGCTATGCAACTGCGACGCACCATAAAATACCCGCTCATAGGATCGGAAACTCGGCCCACGACTCCCGGCAGGATCACCAACCCCAGAGTTTGAGCGCCCCGCGATAAAAATCGCCTGACAACGCTCCAATCGCTCACCCCGCCCTCGGCAACGTGACGGCTCGCAGCAGCTAAATCTGCTCCCCGCTGAATTTCTGCTAAAAGCTGCAACAGCGTCTCCGGGGGATGCTGCAAGTCGGCATCGATGACGCCCAAAACCTCGCCCCGAGCTGCCTGCCACCCGCGAATTACTGCTGTGGAAAGTCCCCGCTCCTCTTCCCGGCGCATTACCCGCAATTGCGGATATTCCGGTGTCAGGGACAGGGCAACTTCCCAGGTGCGATCGGGGCTGTCGTCATCGACTACAATTAATTCGTAGTTGCCGGGAATACTGCCATCGAGCAAGTGGCTCAATTTTTCCACAATACTCTTGACATTCTTGCACTCGTTGTAGGTAGGAATGACCAGGGAAAAATAAATTGGCGGTGTGCCTGCGTCTGTAAAATTTGAATTAAAAGTCTCTAAAGCAGGAATTTCCAAAGGCCCAGACGGCACTGGCAATAACTGATTTACTTGGTTGACTCCGATCATTTCAGTGTCCAGAAAATAAAGGATGGTTTTGTAAGACTTGAGATTTTAGAAGATCGTTCCTCTATAGTTGATTCGTTAAAATATAAAAACGCCTTAATTCTAGGCAGCAATTCTGTAGCTTAGCTAACAAAAAAACTGTGGATGCAATTCTCGATCGAGCTTTACAAGGTTATAACATCTCTTCCGCAGAGGCCTTGATCCTTTTGCAGCAAAGAGACCCAGACGCGCGAGCTTCTATTCAAACAACCGCTGATTTGCTCCGCCGCCGACAATCAGGGGATACTGTCACCTATGTTATCAACCGCAATATTAACTTCACCAATATTTGCGAGCAGCATTGCAGTTTTTGTGCATTCCGCCGTGACGAGGGAGATGAGGGCGCTTTTTGGTTAGATGCAGCTCAAATTCAGGAAAAGGCAACTGATGCAGTGCAGCGGGGTGCCACGGAAATTTGTATGCAGGGCGGCTTAAATCTTCAAGCTAAGCTGAACGGCGCATCTTTGCCTTATTATGTGCAATTGGTGAAAACTATTAAGGATAAATTTCCTCAGTTGCACTTGCACGCTTTTTCACCTCAAGAGATAGAATTTATTGCCCGAGAAGATAATCTCTGTTTCAGCTATGTAATTTCGGCTTTGCAGGATGCGGGAGTTGGTTCGATGCCCGGAACTGCTGCAGAAGTTCTCGACGATTCTGTGCGACGGGTAATTTGCCCGGAAAAACTAAATTCGGCAACTTGGCTGGAAATTGTGGGAACTGCTCACAGTCTGGGTTTGCCGACAACGAGTACGATGCTGTGCGGGCATATTGAGACAGCCGAACAGCAGGTTTTGCATTTAGAAAAAGTACGATCGCTCCAACAAACTGCGATCGACCAAAACTATCGAGCACGCATCACAGAATTTATTTTACTACCATTTGTCGGGCAAGAAGCACCGGCTCCTTTGCGGAGTAGAGTCGGTCGCGACCAACCAATTTTAGCAGATACATTGTTACTCACCGCTGTATCGAGAATCTTCTTAGGCAATTTGATTTCCAATCATCAACCGAGTTGGGTAAAATTAGGTTTAGATGGAGCTACAGAAGCGCTGAAATGGGGTTGCAACGACATCGGCGGTACATTGATGGAAGAGCACATTACAACGATGGCCGGTGCGGTTGGCGGCAGTTGTCAATCTGTGGAAGATTTGCAAAATGCGATTAGTTCTTTGGGGCGGAGTTATCAGCAAAGAGATACAATTTATCGACCTTTAGGGGTTGACAATGTGGCAGTAAGTGTGTGATTTTTTGGATGCGAAGTGCGAAGTGCGTAACGTCTCCTACGAGTTTAGCCGTTAGCGAAGCCCTCGGAGAGGATCGCACTTTCAAATTCTTCTAGCGCTTGCAAATTTCCCACCTGCCAAGCACGTTCCACTGTAGCCGGAATCAGTTGCGCGATCGCAATTCCCGGAAAATTCGGACTCATATCCGATTCTACATACTCTCCATCTTGCAGCAAATAAATGCGAAGTCTGCCGCTGTCGTAAACCCATACTTCTGGAACTCCAATAATTTTATAGGCCTCGATCTTTGTTTTAGAAGTTACATCCGTCTCAATTGCTAAATCGGGCGGCGGATCGTCCGGTAAAAGTCGACGGCGGTTAATCATCCGCTGATAATTTAGAATATAAAAGCAAGCATCAGGTTCAACTCCTGCTGCACCTTCCCGTTTGAAAGTAGTAGAACCGAAGGGTTGGTATCTTATGCCCGCCGACTTGAGTAAAATTTTGACAATATCAGAGATTAAATCTCTGGGAATTTCGTGTTCGGGTAAAGGAACCATAATTTCTAAAGTCTCTTGGCTGTAAGCAACTCGTGCCGATCGCTTTTCTCCCAATTCCTCCAAAATTGACTCAAATTCCAGCCAAGTTATATTGGGAATAGTTACGACACTGCCGGGAGCAAGCTCGATCTGGCTAACAGGTTTGAGGACGGGAGTGATAACAATCATAAGCTGAATTGCGAGCTAGTTGTTAAGTTTGTGCCAAGGGCAGGCAGGATGCCTACCCCACAAGAGTTTTTGGATATATCTGTTGAGTTTAGCACGGGCAACGAGAAGAGATTCGCGATCGCACTTTTGACTCAATTCTAGAAACATTGATCGCACATTTATGAATTCATTGCAGCCGGATTAATTTGACTAACAGACTCATGATTTCTCCCTGATCGGGTGTAATAATGATGCGATTGTCGGGAATGGCGATCGGATGAGTCCAACGAACAGCTTCCTCGTAGCGCAATGCGTGCAGTTGGTGGATAGTTCGGCGTACCCCCAGCGGCGAACCGATGATGACGTGACGGACTGCTTCGCGATCGCCCTCAAAGGTTTGGTTGGTTAAAAGATTGGGCGATGTTTGGTTCGATGATGAATCTTGCAACATAGCTTTGACTAATAATTTTGGATTGGTTTGATGCTTTGTAACGGTAAAACCGCGTACAATAACAAGTTGAAGAAAAGACAGCAATTCCCCTACAGCACAAGTGGCTTAGCTGGTGCTGTCTAATCTCTATTGGGTTAAATCTAAATTAATTTAGGGTAGATGTCAATCATTTTAGGCAAAACCCAAATAAATTAATATAACTTAACAAATAGCCTATGGAAACCTCAGAAAGAGCCGATCGATCGCCCCTAATGCGACTGAGAGTTCAGCGGTTTATGACTCAAAAGCAGCTAGCAGAAGCACTTGGCGTTACGGAAGCGACGGTAAGCAACTGGGAAGCTGGGCGATCGGTACCGAAGCTAACGCCTGTTCAATACAAGAAGTTGTTAAAGATTTTGCAAATTACTTCCGATGAATTACCAGACCAATTTGGTTTTCCCAGCGAGGGCGATCGATAGAATATTAAGAGTGGCAAATAATAATGATACTGTTTACCTTCTCAGCCAATTAAAAATGTGGTGGTTCATCAAAATGACAACTCTGACCGTAGAAATTCTTTGTTCTGAGGCGGCAATATTTTCAGCAGCCGAGTCTCAACACCCGGAACCTCTGCTTTACGGAATCACAGACGGAAAGGCTGTTGGAACATATTTGGAGCAAAAGTTCAGACTCTATCTCAAGCAGCAATATGAATTTATAGATGGCAATTCAGCAAGCGGCATCGATTTCCCAGGGATATTGGTTGACGTGAAGGTAACAAGTGTTAGGCAACCGCAGTCGTCATGTCCTTTCAAATCTGCAAGGCAAAAGATTTTTGGGCTGGGATATTCACTGATTATCTTTGTTTACGAAAAGACAGACAACAGTACCATCCGAACTGCAACGCTGAATATTTTGCATACAATTTACGTTAGTGCCGAAAGAACAGCAGATTTTCAAATGACCCGTGGAATTCGCTATATTTTAGATAACGAAGGCAATAAAGATGATTTGCTTGCTTTCATGTTTGACAAAAATCTACCTGTTGACGAAATTGAAGCAGGTAACATTGCAGACGAAATACTGAGAAACCCACCCTTGCAAGGTTTTTTGACCATTTCTAATGCGTTGCAATGGCGACTTCAGTATGGAAGGGTCATTGAGCGTGCCGGACAACAGGAAGGTGTTATCGCAGTTTATAAATCTAACCAATGAGTTCTAACAATCGCAAAACCAAACTAGAATACGGCGATTTTCAGACACCGCCGGCATTAGCCGAGATGGTATGTCGAAAATTAGTAGAACTTAATGTCAATCCTGGCACCATAATTGAGCCGACGTGCGGTATCGGTAATTTTATTCAAGCTGCTGCACGTTCGTTTCCATCCGCAGCCAAAATTATTGGGGTTGAAATAAATCAAAATTACTTAAAAGAAGTCAGACTAAATAAGCAATTATTTCAGGATGAGAGATGCGATATTTGGCACGGAGATTTCTTTGATTTTGATTGGAAATCATTAGTCGATCGATGTAGCACTCGACTGCTTGTACTCGGCAACTTTCCGTGGGTGACCAACTCGCAACAAGGAACTATTGGTAGCGAAAATTTACCTAAAAAAAACAATTTTCAAAATCACAGTGGCTTAGATGCTCTCACAGGTAAGAGTAACTTCGATATCTCAGAATGGATGCTGATTCAGGCGGTGCAATGGCTGCAAAAGCGCGATGCCGATCTAGCGATGCTTTGCAAGACTTCGACTGCTAGAAAGTTATTGAATTACCTTCACTCTCAAAAACTCAATCTCGCTGACTGTGCAACTTACAAAATAGATGCTAAAAAATATTTTGATGCAAATGTTGATGCTTGTTTGTTAGTCTGCAAATTTGATGCTCATTCGCGAAACTACTTCTGCGATGTATTTAGCAGTTTAGAAACTTCAGACTGTCACCGAATTGGATATCACAACAATCTCTTGGTTAAGGATATAAATTCTTTCAGTAAATTGAGTAATTTATATGCTGTGAATTCAGGGACAAAATGGCGATCGGGTGTAAAGCACGACTGTTCTAACGTGATGGAGTTTCGCAAAATAGACAATTATTTTGTAAATACATTCGGAGAAGTTGTCGATATTGAGGACACTTATCTGTTTCCGCTAATCAAAGGCTCTGGTGTTGCTCAAAATCGAATTAATGCTACCGATCGATATATGCTCATTACTCAAAAATTTATCGGGGAGTCAACTGAAAATATCAAAAAAATAGCTCCTAAAACCGGGCGCTATCTGGAGGATTGCGGGCAATATTTAGATAATCGAAAAAGCAAAATTTATCAAAACAACCCTCGATTTTCGATTTTTGGAGTTGGCGATTATACCTTCAAACTTTGGAAAATTGCGATTTGCGGGCTTTATAAAAAACTGGATTTTAGGTTGATCGGTGAAATAGCTGATAAACCTGTGGTTTTTGATGATACTGTTTACTTTCTCGGCTTTGACGACGAGGAAGTTGCGCGTCAAACTTTTGAGCTTTTGAATTCACCGGCGGCGATTAACTTTTATTCAGCGATCGTATTTTGGGATGAAAAGCGCCCGATTAAATCCAGTATTTTAAATTGTCTGAATCTGGCACTACTGGCAGATTGGGAGTTTGTAACTGCAGATGCACGCAGATAAACGCAGATGGATAGAGATATAATTTATATTATCAGTAATTCTGAAAACCTATAACTCTAACTTTACCCAAGCTCGTCAACTTCGAGGAATTTGTGGAGTGGCTGCCTGAAAATTCGGCAGTAAGCTGATTATAACTCACATTTTTCAGCATTTGCATGAACAGGCAAGATGCCTGTTCCAGAAGAGATCAATTTTCTTGTGGGGTGGGCCGAAGAACCCGGCCCCAAAAAGATTTATCTCTCCCCCTTTTACACCTTAAACTTCTCCACAATCCGTCTCATCGCCTCCTCCACATTCTCCCGACTATTAAACGCCGAAATGCGGAAATAACCCTCACCCGCCGCACCAAAACCAGAACCCGGAGTTCCCACCACATTGCAAGTTTCCAGCAACTTCTGAAAGAAATCCCAACTCGACAAACCGTGAGGCGTTTTCACCCACACATAAGGTGCATTTTCGCCACCAAAAACCTCGATTCCCGCCGCTGTCAACTTCTCGCGAATAATCGCAGCATTTTCCATGTAAAAATTGACTAATGCCTGAATTTGTGCCTTGCCAGCCTCAGAATAAACCGCCTCAGCACCGCGCTGCACGATGTAAGAAACTCCGTTAAACTTAGTAGATTGGCGGCGGTTCCACAACTTCCAAATTTCGACATTGGACCCATCTGCAGCTTTTCCAGTCAAAGTCTTCGGTACAACTGTTAGCGCACAACGAGTACCCGTAAAACCAGCATTTTTGGAAAAAGAACGAAATTCGATCGCACAATCACGCGCCCCTTCAATTTCGTAGATAGAATGCGGTAAACTCGGATCGGTAATATACGCTTCGTAAGCCGCATCGAAGAAAATAATCGAACCGTTAGCTTTAGCATAATTTACCCAAGCTTGCAAGTGTTCCTTGGTTGCAGTTGCCCCCGTCGGGTTATTTGGGAAACACAAGTAAATTAAATCGACTTTTTTGTCGGTGGGAATTTGGGCAGTAAAATTGTTTTCCGCTGTAATTGGCAGGTAAACTAAGCCGCCGTATTCGCCATTTTCGTTCGCATCTCCCGTGTGTCCAGCCATCACGTTAGTGTCTACATACACCGGATAAACTGGATCGGTAACTGCGATCGTGTTATTGTTGCCAAAGATATCGAGAATATTGCCACAATCGCACTTAGAACCATCAGAAATAAAGATTTCTGAAGCATCAACATCGCATCCCCGCGACTTAAAATCGTGCTCGGCAATTTTCTCCCGCAGCCACTCATAACCTTGTTCCGGGCCGTATCCTTTAAAGGTATCCCGCGAACCCATGTCTTCCACCGCCTTCACCATCGCCTCCCGACAAGCAGCCGGTAGCGGTTCAGTTACGTCGCCAATCCCCAGCCGAATGATGGGCGCTTCCGGATTCGCCTCTGCATAGGCTTTCACCCTGCGCCCAATTTCGGGAAACAAGTAGCCGGCTTTGAGTTTGAGGTAGTTGTCGTTGATAGTTGCCATAGTTCGATCGCTACAAATGTCGTAGAATAGCTTACTCCCAATTGTCTCTCTCAAGCAGCAGCAAGTTCGGCAACCAGCAGTCTACGGGATTTAACGGATGTAACGGATTGATGTTCAGGGAAGAGAAAAATTTTCCCCACTCGGACACTCGAACACTCCGCCAATCCGCTATTACAGGCAATCTGCGTAGTTGCTCACCAGCCATTGACCAAAAAATCAAATCAGCTTGTATAATCAGAATAGTATGCACTGCAGAAACAATTATGGACGAGATCGAGTACGCCAAACTCTATCAAGAACTGGCGGCAATTCTGAATGAGTTTAATTTGGGTTGGGTAGTTGAACAAGTAGCGGATACTGTAGAGATAGGCAAAGTAATAGAAGAGCGATCGCTCAAAAGAAAAACACCTCTACTCAAGATAGAAGATTATACCGCAAAAGAACAACTTTTGCTGTTAATTAATGCTGTCGAACAAGCGACGGTCAACACTTCCGAAATGGAAGACGAAATTGCTTATTTCTTGAAAGTAGAATCAGAAACCTCTCCCCTCGGCACAAAAATTACCTTTGCCAATTCAGGTGCCGAAACTGCCAAAACAATCGAGTTTACTTCCAACGTCACAGCGCCCCGTCACAAACAGGCGATCGCCCTCAAGCACTTGCTCGAAAAACTGCCATCCGGGCCCAGCAACTACGCCATCAATTCCGAAATTAAAAGCAAATTAAAAAGCTCGATTGATCCCGAGTTTAACACAGCGGCAGAACAAGCCAGAATTTTTGATACTTACCTCTTCACCATCTTGCTAAAAGCAGTTGCTAATGAAGGCGGTACTATTTATTACAACAATGTTTTAGACGACGAAACACCGAAATATTTAACATTTAGAAAAACGGCGGGAAAAATCCACGGAAGTGCACATCCATACACTCATGCTGTTGTGGAATTTCCCGACAAACCAGCCCTGGAAGTTCACCTAGGAGTAAAAGTCCAAGGTAGAGCCGGAGTTTTGCACAACTGCAACGTTTTAATTTTGTACCAAAAAGAAGCCAATATCTGCCGCTTGCTCAACCGCGAACCCCGGCACTCGCAGGTAATTTTAGCAGTAAAATCGGAACACAGCACCTCGGAACTAAAACTAGAAATGGCTGGTGCTTTTATCGGCTTAGCGTCAGACATTCGCTACGAAGGCGGTAGCTATTTCATTTCTAATAGTTACTCCCAACCCATAGCGAAACTGCTAACTACTGCTCGCAAAAAATGGGAACTCAACATTTTTCCTAGAGCCACAAACGATGTCCACCGACTGATGTACTCGTTTCAAACTATCTTTAAAGACTTTAAGGCCAGAAACTGATTCAGTTAATACCATTTCACAAAAGTCTAGCCACATTTTTTGTGGGGGGTTTCGTTCCACAGACTTATATCAAATCCGGTAGCATCGTTCTGGTAAAGTCTCCTTCAATCTGCCACCAAATATAAGCACAATTTTCTGTTTTTAGGCTCACAGTCAACAGTCAACAGTCAACAGTGAACAGTCAACAGTCAACTTTCCTAGATTTGCCCGGTTAAGTGTATCTGCTAATGTATCTGTTACATGAGCCAAGAAAATAATCTATCATGTTGCGAGCACCAGAACCTTACGAATAATGTTTAAGAAAGATAAATCTTCCCTGCTGTTTACGATCGGAGCCGCCACACTTCTGATCGGTTTAGGCTTTGTCACCTACTACCTAGTCATCTCCCGTGGGCCCGCCAAAGATTTGCCGGCGGGGGCAACCGTTGTCCCGCAAGATACGATGATGGCCCTATCCATCAGCACCGATCAATCGCAGTGGAATAGACTGCGAGAGTTTGGCACGCCCGAGTCAAAAGCTTCGTTTGAAAGGTTTTTAAGCGAAATGCGCGATCGTCTTCTCACCAGCAACGGCTACGCCTACCAGCAAGACATTCAACCCTGGGTCGGTAACACAGCAATGGTAGCCTTTCTCCGCAACAAAATAGCTATACCAGCCCCCCCGCCCGCACCCAATGCGCCCCCGTCTCCGCCAATTCAACAGTCAGTGGCAATTATCCTGCCAATTGCCAACCCGATCAAAGCCAAAGAATTATTAACAAAACCCAGGCCTCTCAGCCAAGGAAAAATAGTTGAGCGTAACTATAAAGGCGTCCAAGTCACAGAAACTCAAGGCGTACCCGATCGCAATTTCTCAGTCGCGGTACTCGGCACCAGCTATCTAGCAGTCACCACAGATTCTAGCGCTACAGACAGAATAATCGACACCTACAAAGGCGAACCTTCCCTAGCCAAAACCCCTGGCTATGCAGACGCCATAGACAAAATAAAAAGTCCGGGCGCCTTCGGTCAAATCTACGTCAATATGCCCGTTGCCGCCGCCTATGCCGCGGCTAACTCAGCTCGCGAAATTTCGCCAGAGAGCCTCGAAAAACTGCAACAAAATCAGGGATTTGCCACCACAGCGACGCTGGATACAGAAGGAATTGGATTCAAATCAGTCTCTTGGCTAAAACCAGATTCTACCAGAAGGATAGCAGTAGAAAACAATGCTCTAAAAATGGTTAATCGCCTGCCAAGCAATACAATAATGATGGTATCCGGCGGCAACTTGCAGCGTTTGTGGCAAGACTACGTATTGGGAGCCGATGCGAACCCGATTTCCCCGATTAATCCCCAAGTTTTACGCACAGGTTTAAAATCCACTACCGGCCTGGATTTAGATAAAGACTTAATGAACTGGATGGCAGGAGAATTTTCTCTATCATTAATACCAGCCCCCGCCCAGAATCCCAGAGAAAAATTTGCTGCCGGATTTGTATTTATGGTGGAAACAAACAACCGGGGCGCCGCCGACAAATCCCTGAAACAGCTTGATGAAACGATGAAAATGAAAGGGTTTAGAGTGGAGGAAATTCAAGTCGGCGGCAAACCGGCGATTAAATGGACATCGCCGTTTGGAGGGATTACGGTAACTCGCGGTTGGATGAACGATGTAGCGTTTATGACAGTAGGAGCTCCAGTGGTTGATACAATCGTTCCGGCACCGAAAAGTCCGCTTTTAAGCAGCGAACTGTTCCAGAAAACTGTACGATCGCAACTTAAACCCCACAACGGGAATTTCTTCATCGACACCGAGAGTGCGTTTAACCCCAAAAACCTAGCTTTACCGGAGTTTCCTCCCAGCCAAAAAATGTGGATTGATGCCACGCGGTCGATCGGCGTTACAGCGGCCGTCATTGGCGATCGTACCACCCGTTATGACTTTTTTGTCGGTCTCAAAAAATCCACCCAATCCACTCCTTCTGCAACTCCTTCACAGCGGCCTGCTTCACCGCGCCCTGCTTCACCCAGTCCCTCGCCCACTGTCCAAACTTCACCCAATTAACTCTTAAATCCTTCCACAAATCCGCCTGCACACCCCCTTAAATACCAACAGGGCGACAGATTAAAACCGAAAGGCAGCCGCCAGAAAGAACAAGCAAGAAGCAAGGACAGGACTTACGGATAAATACTAAAGAAACCGGGTTTTTTTATCGTTTCTGCAGGCTGCAACTAATTATTTTCGTTAACAAACCCGGTTTCTATGCAGCCTTGCGTCTAGGACTACCAAAGAAACCGAGTTTTTTAAGCCTTGGACTGCAACTAAGTGTTTTCGTAAAAAAAAAGGGTTTCTGCGTCCAGGAATGAAGAAGCAATCGACCGTTTCTGAGGCACCCTACACTTTATATACGCTTTGCGTCCAGGACTTCTTATTTTTGTCATAATTTTAACGGTCGGCAATTGTAGAGCCGGCTTTTTTTGTTCTTTGTTATAAAAGGAAAAGAAAAAATTTTTACGTGGATTTTTCCCGGTCAGTTCTGGGCGCAGAAGCCGATTTTTTAAAGGGCCATACTTCCTTCAAACTCTCACTAATGTAAAAAAAACGGTTTCTAGGGGTCCGAGTGCGTCTAGGAAAGCCAGCTTTTTTTATATGTCATCCGGAAGATACAGCTTCTAGGCATTGCGAGTTATATTTAGATTGGGGAGAAGATACGCTCGGGGAATTGCAAATGCAGAGGCAAATTTTACAGGGAAATTTTCCTCAGTGAGTCGGGAAAGTCAGTCTGGAACGCACTTGCAGTCCGAAACCCGGTAGCTTCATAAATATACAGCCTTTAACTCCAATTTTTCAGAGAAACTAGGTTTCTTTACCTAATTTTTGTGTATATATTTTACCTTTAAAAACCTATGGAAACCGCCAAAAATATTCAAATAAAGGCAAAATTGCTGTCCAAAAAAAGAATAAGCAAACTGGCAGTTTCTCTGCCAATTATCTTAATAAACCTTTACTTTTTGCAAGCAAAAGCCGAAGCTCAAACAATTGTTCCAGCGGCGGAGGCAACGGGCACTACCGTCACTCCGGCAGCCCAAAACGGAACTCCTGGGCAGCAAACTCGCTTCGATATTGAAGGCGGACAATTATCGAGCGATCGACAAAATCTCTTCCACAGCTTTACAGAATTCGGCTTGTCGGAAAATCAGATTGCCAACTTTATATCAAACCCCAACATTCGCAACATTTTAGCGGGCATAGGCGGCGGCAACCCCTCGATTATTAACGGCTTAATTCAAGTAACCGGCGGCAATTCTAACTTGTTTCTAATGAATCCATCCGGCATCATATTTGGCAACAGTGCCAGCTTAAACGTGCCGGCTTCTTTCACCGCAACCACCGCCACCGCTATTGGATTTGGTTCTAACTCGTTTAACGCTGTCGGTAGTAGCACTTACACATCTCTGACAGGCGCGCCCAATTCCTTTTCTTTTGGGGCCGATCGGGCAGGGGCAATTATCAGCACGGCAGACTTAGCAGTCAAGTCAGGACAGAACTTAACCTTGCTCGGCGGTACCGTTGTCAGCACAGGCAGCCTTTCTGCCCCAGACGGTCAAATTACCGTAGCATCAGTCTCCGGGACAAATTTAGTGCGCGTCAGCCAGCGAGGCAATTTGCTGAGTTTGGAAATCGAGCCGCTCTCAGCGACCAGCAGCACAGAAACATCCAGCACAGCTTCGACATTCTCGATCGCATCCTTGCCCGAACTGCTCACAGGCATCGGTGAAACAAACGCCACAGGCATCAGCGTCAATGCCAGCGGTGAAGTGGTACTCACGGCGTCTAACCGAGCCGTAGCGGCGGGGGACGTTGCACTAAAAGATGGAAACGCTCGGGCGATCGACATTCAAGCAGCCAACAGCATTGGAGTCAGCGGAAACCTGACAACTTCCCAAGGTGGCCCAATCGCCCTAGAAGCTAGTGGAGACATTAGCACTGCGGATCTCGACTCCCACTCCGACACCACCGCAGGCGGCAACATCACCGTCACCAGCCGTACAGGAAAAGTAGAAACAGGCAATATCAACGCAGGGTCGATCGACAAAACCAGCAACGCCGGAGACGTTAGTATTGCAGCACCCTCAAGCAGCATTCAAACAGGGTTCATAGACGCCAACTCCGAAGAAAAACAAGGAGGCGCAGTCACTCTCAACGCCCGCAACGATATCGAAGTAACCCATATCAACACCGAAGGCCGAACAGGCGGAGGAGAGATTGACATTACAGCCGGCGGTAATTTCCGAGCTACAGGCACTTTCACAAACGATAACAACTGCTTGTCGCAAGCTTGCAGCATTTCCGCATCCACGACTGGTAGCGCCAATGGTGGAGATATCACCATTCGCCACGGTGGCGAAGCCTCGAACACTCCTTTCGCCGTCGGGCCAGACTATAACAGACTCAACGGTACTGCTGGCAGCATTGCCACCGGCGGTCCAAAGAAGGAAAATGTGATTACACAGGGAAGTTATTTCAGCCCGGACCCTCAGATAGTACAGCCGACCCAAATTAACATTACGGCTTCTTCAGTATCGCCAGCACCGACACCAACACCAGCACCAGCACCTGCGCCAGCACCTGCGCCAGCACCTGCGCCAGCACCAGCACCTGCGCCAGCACCTGCGCCAGCACCTGCGCCAGCACCAGCACCTGCGCCAGCACCAGCACCGACACCAGCGCCAGCGCCAGCGCCAGCGCCAGCGCCAGCACCGACACCAGCGCCAGCGCCAGCGCCAGCACCAGCGCCAGCACCAGCGCCAGCACCAGCGCCCGCGCCAGCGCCAGCACCAGCGCCAGCACCAGCGCCCGCGCCAGCACCAGCGCCGACTCCCCCACAAGCCTCCCTACCAACTCCAGCACCAGCGCCAGCACCTGAACCAGCGCCAGCGCCAGCGCCAGCACCTGAACCAGCGCCAGCACCTGAACCAGCGCCAGCACCTGAACCATCACCAGCGCCAGCGCCCGCGCCAGCACCTGAACCATCACCATCACCAGCACCAGCGCCCGCGCCAGCACCAGCACCAGCACCAGCACCAGCACCAGCACCTGAACCAGCACCAGCACCTGAACCAGCACCAGCGCCAGCACCAGCGCCAGCACCAGCACCAGCGCCCGCGCCCGCGCCAGCACCAGTCTCAAATTTGCCACCAGCACCGACCATTACTCAAAATCCAGCACCAGTCTCAAATTTGCCACCAGCACCAACTGTTACTCAAAATCCAGCACCAGTCTCAAATGTGCCACCCGCACCGACCATTACTCAAAATCCAGCGCCAGTCTCAAATGTGCCACCCGCACCGACCATTACTCAAAATCCAGCGCCAGTCTCAAATGTGCCACCAGCACCAACTGTTACTCAAAATCCAGTGGTTGCGCCTGTTGCTGCGCCGATAAATCTCGCACCGATACCGACACCGGAGCTCGCAGCAAACCAGCCACCCAGCACAAATCGTTTATTTTCGCCCAGCCTGCAAGAGCAAAACCAGATATCTAATTCCTTGCAACAGCGCATTTCACCTCCCGCGTCTGGGAATCTTGACGCTTCCAATTTGCCAACTAACGTCGAAGCCGTTATTTTTCCCGTGGAGGAGAGATTTACCAGGGAGTTTGCCGATTACCTAAATTTGCCATCAACAAATGCGATCGCCACCCTAGAAGATGCCCAAAATACCCTTCGCAGTGTCCAACAAGCCACAGGCATCAAACCAGCTCTCATTTATATCAGCTTTGTACCCAGGGGTTCTACAGTCGATCGGCCTTACAGCAGTTCCTCCATCTTGCGCGTAGAACAGCAAATTCAAGCCTCTGACGAACTGGAAATGATTGTGATCGCGCCGGAAGGTGTGCCCGTTCGCCAGCGCGTCCCTGGAACCTCTCGCGCCGAGGTAATGGAAGCTGTTCGGAAATTTCGCGATGAACTGACTAATCCGGTAAAGCGCAACACTAAAAGTTATTTGCCCTTGGCTAAGCAACTCTACCAGTGGATGGTAGCGCCGCTGGAAGCAGAACTGCAAGCCAAAGGCATTGAGAATTTATCTTTTATCTCAGATATGGGGTTGCGATCGATACCGATGGGTGCCCTGCACGACGGCAAAGGCTTTCTGGTAGAGCGTTACAGTGTTGGATCGATGCCGAGTCTGAGTTTGACCGATACCAGCCCCGCCAATTTCAAAAATACCCAAGTTCTGGCAATGGGGGCGTCGCAATTTCCAGATATGAGTCCTTTACCTGCTGTGGAAATAGAAGTATCGACAATCACGCCGCAGCAGTGGCCGGGTAAGTCTTTCTTGAATGAAGCTTTCACCCTGGCCAATTTGAAATCGCAGCGCCAGCAGCAGCCTTTTGGGATGATTCACTTGGCTACTCACGCCGAATTTCGATCTGGAGATCCGAGCGAATCCTTTATTCAGTTGTGGGATACTAAACTGCGTTTGGATCAGTTGCGGCAAATGAATTGGCACAGCCCGCAAGTTGAAATGTTAGTTTTGAGTGCTTGCAAGACTGCGGTGGGCGATCGAGAGGCCGAGTTGGGTTTTGGCGGGTTAGCCGTGCAAGCCGGGGTTAAATCGGCTATGGCGACTCTTTGGTATGTCAGCGACGAGGGCAGTTTGGGGTTGATGACGGAGTTTTACGGCCAGTTAAAAACTGCTCCGATTAAAGCAGAAGCACTGCGGCAAGCGCAATTAGCGATGTTGCGTCAAGAGGTGCGAATTGAAGGGGGGATGCTGCACACTTCTATTGGCAATCTGCCGTTACCCCCGGAATTGGCAAACACGACGAGTCAAAATTTCTCTCATCCTTATTATTGGTCTGCTTTTAGAATGATTGGCAATCCTTGGTGAGTCGATCGCCCACTCGCACCTCAACAACCGCTAACCACTCATAATTGCCACAAAAATTCAAAATCCCAAACCCAAAACTGCCCAACCCCAGTACGATCGATCTAGTTAGCAAAAATAAGTAAAAACACTACCGGAGTAATTTTTATGGATCTGGTCGTACTCCAGAACTGGCTGGACAACATCTCCTTTGCCGTTTTGTTCTCCACAATGCTCATTTACTGGGTTGGCGCAGCATTCCCCGGCATTCCCTACCTGGGGGCCCTAGGAACCGCAGGAATGGCCGTCGCCAACTTATCCATCGCCGCTTTACTCGGTTCTCGATGGATAGAAGCCGGCTACTTCCCCTTAAGCAATCTCTACGAATCCCTATTTTTCCTAGTTTGGGGAATCACCGCCATCCACCTAGTCGCGGAAAACATGAGTCGTTCCCGCTTAGTAGGAGTAGCCACATCCCCCGTAGCAATGGCAATATCCGCCTTTGCAGCCCTGACTCTGCCCGCCGCCATGCAATCGGCAGAGCCCCTAGTACCGGCCCTCAAATCCAACTGGCTGATGATGCACGTTAGCGTCATGATGCTCAGTTACTCAACTTTAATGGTAGGAGCGCTACTGGCGATCGCCTTTTTAATCGTCACCCGCGGCCAAAAAATCGAACTCACCGGTAGTTCCTTCGGCACCAACAGCAACCGCAACAGCAACTACCGCCTCCAACGCCCTCAAAACCCCGAACCTCAAAATGCAGAAACCAGCGCCGACAGCGCATTAGTTTTCAGCGAACCCTCTTTCAACTCCAACAATAACGGTTCGGCCACGACCGCAGTCCTTGAATTAGCCACCGTTCAAACCGCATCAACCGCCCCAACTCAAACCGCAGAACTTCTCTCGCCCCAGCGATTGAATCTAGCAGAAACTCTTGATAACATTAGCTATCGCATCATCGGTTTAGGATTCCCCTTACTGACAGTTGGCATTATTGCCGGTGCGGTTTGGGCTAACGAAGCTTGGGGATCGTACTGGAGTTGGGACCCGAAAGAAACTTGGGCGCTAATTACTTGGTTGGTATTTGCTGCCTACCTGCATGCCCGCATTACTCGCGGCTGGCAGGGAAGACGCCCAGCAATTTTAGCAGCCACAGGTTTTGTGGTAGTTTGGATTTGCTATCTAGGCGTTAATTTGTTAGGCAAAGGTTTGCATTCCTACGGTTGGTTTTTCTAATTCCCGATCCACCAAGAGGCCACAGAAGAACAGGATAAGTCAAAGAATCGGGATTAATATCATCTCCGGTTGTAGGGTGGGCAATTCCCACCTTACTCAACCAGCGAGATTCTAATAATTAACTCCATCTTCCTTCTTCCCTTTTTTATCCGATAATGTTCGCCGAAGACCCTTCTTCCTTCTTCTAACTTGGGTCTTCCTGACATCCGTTGCATCCGTTACAAAATCTGTTGCCGAACTTCCTTCATTCATTAAAATAAGGACAATTAATATGGACGAATCGCCAATATTTCCCCAAGAAGACGATGTTGTATCTGCCCCTACCAGTGCTTTGATGTATCAATGTACATTCAAAGTCAGCGAATTTATGGCAATTATGCAGGCGAAATTGGTAGACGAAAAATTATTTTCAGACGGTCTGGATTGCGAGCTATTAAGTGCTGGCAAAGACTGGACAAAAGGAAAACTTAGAATGCGTCTGGAGTTCATTCCGCTTGAATCTGAAATCAAAGAACAAAAAGCCCTTCCTGCCGCGGCCGACAGATCGGACACCGTACAAAACTACGCCGTAGATAGCTCAAATGAAACCGATATAGATGAGCCATTAAAGCAATGTGACTCAACAGAAATAAGTAATAATTTTCCTATTTCTAGGTATCCAGACCGCGACCCCCAAAGTATAGGAATGTGGAGCTAGAAAGGCAAAGGCTGAGAGATTGGGAGAGGGGGATGCTTCCCCTTCTTTGCTCAAAATCCATCGGTTAAATCCCGTACACTGCTCGTTTTCTAACTTCCTGCTTTTTGCTTAATGAAAAACTGGTCTCATGGCTGAATCTTCCAATTGGACGCACCTGCACGCTCAAGTTCACAGGACGCTGCTGTACCGACAAATATTGCCATCGAATCAGCGCTTGCTAGTAGCAGTATCCGGCGGACAAGATTCTCTGTGTTTAATTAAATTACTGCTAGATTTGCAGCAAAAATGGGGGTGGAACCTAGCAATTGTTCACTGCGATCATCGTTGGCGTTCTGACTCGCAAGCGTCGGCCAATCATGTAGAACAATTAGCTAAAAACTGGGGAATATCCTACTATTTGGAAACAGCCTCGGACATCCCCAAAACAGAAGCAGCGGCCAGACAGTGGCGATATCAAGCTTTAACCGAAATTGCGATCGCCCACAACTACCCCTACATTGTTACAGGCCACACAGCCAGCGATCGCGCCGAAACACTCCTCTACAACCTGATTCGCGGCAGTGGCGCCGATGGACTTTCTGCCCTCACCTGGACACGACCCCTGCTCGATTTTCGATTGCCGATTGCCGATTTTAGATTGGGGAATTCCGGCGAAAATCCCAACTCCCAAATATCTGCCGATTTTAAATTGGAAAATCAGGATGAAAATTCCCAATCGAAAATCCAAAATCGAAAATATAAAATCTATTTAGTTCGTCCCTTGCTCGAAATAACTCGCTCGCAAACAGGTCAATTTTGTCAAGAGCAAAAACTACCAATTTGGGAAGATTCCACAAATCAAGACTTGCAATACACGCGCAACCGCATTCGATCGGAATTATTGCCTTATTTGGAAACTCATTTCAATCCAAAAGCCCAACAAGCGCTAGCTCAAACAGCCGAACTCCTCCGCGCTGACGTAGAATATCTCGAACTTGCAGCCAGCGACTTGCTACAGCGAGCAATGTCTCCAATTGGAGACAGCGCGCAGGTGAATTTTCAACTTCCCGTCAAGTTAAACCGCCCGATTTTGCGAGAAGCACCCCTGGCATTGCAGCGACGGGCAATGCGGCGACTACTGCAACAAATATTGTCCTCGGCGCCCAGTTTTGAAAGCGTAGAAAAACTAACCAGCTTAATCGTAGCGCCCAACCGATCGCAAACCGATCCATTTCCTGGAGGAGCGATCGGTCGAGTCGAACACCCTTCGATAATTTTAGATATTAAATTTTAAGCTGTTATCAAACCCGAAAGGACTTGTCGCAACTCAGAAACTACCCGATCTTGCTCCTCTCCTGTCTCCTGCACGCGATCGAGTTCCCCCGCCGCCGCTTCGAGCTTTTGGCGTAGCGCAGTCAAGTTGTCCTGCACCGGCTGCAACATTTCTTGATAAACATTCACCCTGCCCCAGAGTTGCGCCACTGCACCTTTCTGGTTGAACAAATTCTGCTCTAACTGCTTGAGTTCGTAGCGTTTCGCCTCACTTTCCCCATTTTGGCGGTTGACATTTGCCTCAATTTGGGATAATGCTTCCCGCACCTGCTGAATTTCGTTTTCCAGTCTTTGCAATTCTTGGCTTTGCTGCTGCCGCTGAGTATTGAGCTGTGCGACAATCGGTCCCAAATCAATATCTCCTCGCTCTTGTTTGGGAGCATTACCAGTACCCAACCGCCGCCACAGCACCGCCTGATGCTGCTTTAAAACATCTTCCCGTTCCTGCAACCGGAGGCGCTGTCCCACCAGAGTTTCGTTTAACATCTGATAACTTTCGAGTTCATCTGCCATTTCATTTTCCAAAGCCATGCGATCGTACTCGCTAGCAGCTTGAATTTTCCCTTGCAGCTCCTCGATTGTCTCCCGCTGCAGACTCAACTCCTCCTCTTGATCGTTAACAAACCGGAACACCTTTTCCAAATCGTGTTGCAGGTGTTGCACCAGCCCCTGTAACTCATCAACAGGCATCTTCTCCAAAGCTGACACATCTACTTTTTGCTCCGTACCGCCAGCACCCGAAGCAGATGCGAGCCTGGAAACTTGCTGGTAAAGATCCTCAACAGCCCGCACCTGCAAAGACATTGACTGAGCCTGGTCCTGCTTCGCGCTGAGGGTACTTTGCTGCCCTTTAAGCTCCGCCCGAGCCCCGGCCAAAGCATCTTGAGATTGGTACCACTCTTGCCAGCGGTTTTGGAGGCTCTGATTTTGTCGATCGACCTCTTCTTGTTGCTGTTGAGCTATGCTTTGTTTTTGCTCCAACTGCTGCCAGTGCTGATCCAGAATTGCCTGTTGAGCGCCCACGGCACTAAAAGACTGATTCAGTTGTTCCCGCACACCTTGGGCAGAAGCAATTGCCCCTCCCAGCTTCTGCATCAACTCCTGAATCCTCTGAGTCTGCTGCTCATCAACTACTGCCCCCTGCGGAACCTCAGATTGCTGCTGGGCCACCCGTTGCTGCTCGCCCCGCAACTGTTCCCAAGCGGTCTCAATTTCCACACGACTGCGATCGACTTCTTCTCGCAGTCGGTTAGCTTCATCTCGAGTATTTTCAATTTCTGAGCGCTGAGCCTCCAGTCGCTCCAACTCCTCTTCCATTTGAGCCAACTGCTCTTCGCGGGCTTGCATTTCCATTTCCCGGCGATTGAGTTCCTGACTCGAAAACGTCAGAGAAGCCTTCCACTGTTCAATTTCCTCTTCCTTATCTTTAAACTTGTCCTGCAATCGCGAGAAATTTTGCAGAATGCTCACCAACTGGCGGGCCGCCTCCTGAATCCGCTGCACTTGCTTGCTAGCGCTCAACTCAACCAGCACCAGCGTGCCGTCGTTAAACTTATTAGCTTCCTCAACTGGGATCGCGTCATCGCCTGGTACGGCGCTCCAGTTATGTTCGCCCCGCTGACAAGCTAGCAGTTTCAGTTCAGCCTTACCGCCACCGAGACCAAAGCCGCTTCTCTGTTTTTGTACTTCCGCTAGATACAGCACACTAATAGTCCTCTGCTTCGTAAAACCTATCCCAACTTACTTTAAGTTACTTAAAGGCCTAAAAGATAAGTGGTGTTTACTTCCTACGCTGTTGGGTAGACGGCTAATCCCAAGATAAGTAGGCTATCCCCCTTAAGCCAAAGGTTCTTGACTAAACATAGCACTGCGTGCGATCTTTAGTCAACTTACCTAAAGTAAACAAGTATAGGCAAGTAAGGATAACTTTTTGCCAATTAAGTCTTACTTTTTGGTATCGTTTGCCCAATCGGGGGATAGCATTTTTTTCTAACTTTAGCAGCACTCACGCATAGCACGTTCTCACGGGAGAACTTCTAGAAAGTACCGCCGCCGCCAGTTGTCTGGAGGAATGAGAGAGCAGTACCAATGCCGCTTGATTAAAGAGTAGCTCTCACTGCGGAGACTGCCATAGCCCAAACCTGAAAAAGGTCAGTCCTTGAACCTCCCCACGTCTAAAGCCGGAGGATTCTTGCCCACCTTCTAGACGACAATGGGACGTTCAAATATCGCTCTACTCACTCAAAGAACTTTACTTCTCCCGGAGCGCAGACTTGCTGAGTCCTTCATATTTTTAAGGTTGAACGTGACCTATGCTGCAATTATTTGCCCTTTAACTAATCCGAATTAATCGGATTAGTGCGTTGCCGGGGTTGCTCGCCGTCTAGGATATTTCAATGGGTTGAAAGTTATTCTTACTCTGGCGAATCGCTCTCTGCCAATTATACCACTCTGGTTTTAGCAACACAATCGTTTCACGAGACTTAAAAGTCACGAGACTTAAAAGTCCCTACCGACCGATCCCCAGGTCTAACTCCCCATGTCGTTAGCCTAGGGCTTGCCTCTGGCGTTTCGATCCAAAACTTTGTATTGATTTTACAACTCTTTCGTTATGGGTCGATCGCGTTCGAAGCCGTTGCAGCCCCCAAGCTGGGGCCTTGCTCCGGCGGACTAGGGATTTGAACCGCGCTGCCTTAGAATAAGGTAATGACGCGAGCCTACGACGCTCGCCGCGGGCGAGCAAAAAGGTCGATCGGCACTGAGGGTTTTCCTGACAATTGCCAACAAAGGTTCATTTTGACAGCACCTAATTTTAGGGCTGTGGCAAACCCAAAAAAACCTCGATCGCAACTCATCCAACCCAACAGACTAGCCTCAAGTTCCCATTGGGGCTTGATTGGCACTTGCTGCTGGAGCAGCGGTAAAACCAGAGAATCCTCGGTATTTTGAAGTTGCCCTACGCCAAGATGTGTTGGATAAACTGACGGCATACTCAGCCAAAAACTTCAAAACTTTGGCTATCGAAGACTTGAACCAGTCGGGAATGCCAGCGTTGCACACTCGAAGAACCCGTGCCATCGTGCGATATGGATTCTACGAGTTTAGGCAATAGTGGGAATACTAAGGTGAAACTCTACACTTAGAGAATGCCGCGAGTTTCGCGGTTTCAGCTTGTGGACTGGTAGCTCGACCGAGGAGCAGCAGCAAGTATCGCCCTTTCGTCAATTCCCAATTGTGAGATTGGCATCAGCGCGTAAATTATTGACGGAAACTAAAGTCAATCTTTTCGCCAGCACACAGTCTTTCCGAGCTCAGACGCCAACGGTTTTAAGGAGGACACTTTAGCTGCATGCAGGGAAATTTGAGTGAAATAGACATCCGCAGCATCCTGCAATTGATTGAGTTAGGTCAGCGAACCGGAGAACTGTTCGTAGAGGCCTACACCTCCACCGGCAGCAGCACGGGTACTCAACCTACCTCGCGCTCTCTTGCAGGACAATCCTGGTATGTCTTCTGCTTCAACGGTCAGATTATTTACGCTACCCAGAGTGCGGGCAGTTTGTTTCGCTTGCGCGACTACCTGCGCCGCTACAAAGCAGATACCGCCCTCGACAAAATCCAAGTTCCCTATATGGCATCTACCAATGCCCCAGAATACGGCTACCTATGGGCCCTGCTAGAAAACCACATCCTCACCCCAGCTCAAGGCCGCAACATCATCCAGAGCATGATCCACGAAACCCTATTTGACTTGCTGAGTCTCCACCAGGGTTCCTTCACTTTTGAAATGGGCCCAGCTTTGGCTCCTCAACTGACCAGCTTAGAAATTAGCTCGCTGCTGGCCAAGATTGTCAAACAGGTGCAGCAGTGGAAGCAGTTTCACCCTCACATTCAGTCGCCCAACCAATGCCCGGTGATTTCAGACCCCTCCGAGCTGCGAGTCGCGCTTCCTGTCAATACCTTTAATACTCTCAGACGCTGGGCCGACGGGCACACTTCGATCCGCCAAATGGCGCGCTACCTCAACCGAGACGTACTCACTGTCGCTAAGGCGATTTACCCCTTTGTGCAGCAGGGATTAGTGCAAGTATTTTACGAACCCTCTGTTGCCCCGGCCAACAATAAAAAAGAATGGTCGTCCCCAGAAACCAAAGTTCCGAGAGTTGTCTGTATTGACGACGACAATACTATTCGCAAAACAGTTGAGTCAATTTTAAATGAACACGGTTACGAAGCTACTACGATCGGCAATCCCCTCCAAGCATTGAGTTTGGTGTTTCAACTCAAACCAGATTTAATTCTGTGTGACATCGCCATGCCGGAACTCGACGGGTACGAAATTTGCGCTATGCTGCGTAGTTCTAGCGCTTTCCGGCAGACGCCGATCGTGATGCTGACGGGTATCGACGGATTTATCGATCGCGTTAAAGCCCGCATGGCCGGAGCTACAGACTTTTACACCAAACCTTTTGGTGAAAGCGAATTATTGATGCTGGTAGAAAAATATGTGGGTCCGGGCTACCCTCGGCTCAATCTCTCGGAAAAATTATTAGACCGCTCGCTAGAAGACCAATTAGAAGAAAAATAAATTTCGCACCCATGCCCAGATGGGAGCTTTTTTGTACCTGCGGTTAGATAGAGTCTCGGCCGCCACAAAGAGAAAGCTGGGGGTACTATTGGCGATCGCACCATAAACTAGAATGTATTAATCCGCGCGCTGGCATAAGGGCGTCGGTAAAACTCTGTTCAATTTCTAGGCCAAAGTGGGTCTAACACGCTCAAAGTGCAAATATAATATACTTGTTCTCCACTTGCAGCCGCTCCGAAAAACTGATGCACAGAGTTAGACTAAATGGCCAAATAGTTTTCTAAACTTGTCTATAATTGAGCAAAACCGCAACTCTAGGTAAGCTTAACTATGTTTGCCGTCAAACGAGCGCTAAAATTGAATAACAACGAAGCGACCTTGATGGCAAAACACGCAGGATTTAGGCGGGTCGTCTTCAATTTCTGGTTAAGCTTGCGGACTCAAATGTATAGTGAGGGCAAGCTTTCGGACTCGATGGCGATCGACGAAGTTAAAAAAGTTCTCACCAACCACGTCAAGAAACAGCCTGAATTTGCTTGGATGAACCAGTTGTCTAGCCGCGTCTACCAAAACGCATTAATTGACTTGAAAGATGCGTTTAGTCGATATCGTTCTGAGAAAGCAGGTCATCCGAAGTTTGCCAGTCGCCGAAACGGTCAATCTTTGAGGGTGGATTCATCCAATGGGAAAGTTCTACTAAGTGCTGGCAACACAATTAAGATTCCTATCTTGGGAACGTGTCGTCTTCACGAGCCACTAGAATGCGGTTACGTGTCTCAAACTTTTACTATCTCAAAAGAAGGAAGTCGCTGGTTTATTTCATTCTGTGTTGATGCAGAACGTTTACCAGTTCAACAGCCCAAAAGCTCTGTAGGAATCGATGTAGGTATTAAATCTTTTGCCATGCTGTCAAACCAGCAAGTTTTTGACGCACCAAAACCGTTGAAGCAAGCGAAAACCAAACTTGCAACTTTACAACGTCAAGCTTCAAGACAGGTAAAAGGTTCCAATAACCAGCGTAAAACTTACAACAAAATCAGGCGACTTCACGCGCAAATAGCTTGTATTCGTAAAGATTTCCTGCACAAGTTAACAACTTACTTAGCCCTGAATTTCAAGCTCATCAAAATACAAGACTTGAATATAAAAGGCATGATGGCAAATCACAGGCTGGCGGGGGCGATATCCGACCTGGGCTTTTACGAGTTCAAGCGTCAACTCGATTACAAATGCCTTATGTATGGAGCGAATTTAGTGCTGGTAGACCAATGGTTTCCTAGTTCTAAAACTTGCTCGAATTGTGGCAGCAAAAAAGATATGCCACTGGGTTTTGGGACTTATGATTGTCCTGCTTGTGGTAGATCTATAGATCGCGATTTCAATGCCAGCGTTAATATTTTGAACTGGGAACCCTCGGCGGTCGGGGGATAGCCTAGTGATCTTGGGATAGCCGACTACCCAACAGCGTAGGAAGTAAACTCGGATGCTCTAAAGATGGCTTTAGATAAGTTTAGGTAAGTTTTACAAAGTGGCAAATTTATTGCCAAGGACCTCCGGCCGTCGCGCCATTCACCCCTTGGCTGTGTCAAGCTTGGCTGTGTCAAGTTTCGACCATCGAAGTTTCGATCGGGTTATTCTTGGCGGGAAACCTCAACAATTTGCTAGAAATGCAGGTGTCAGAATTATGATTAGCGGTAGCCCAGACTTTATATTACCAGGACTAGGCGTAGATCCGGCTCCGGAATTCCAAGAACTAGAAACTCCCGAAGGCGAGCTGCACCTGCGGTTCTACGTTCCTTCGGGGAACGAGTTCGCACTGCCAGCGACAGGGATTAGAGAGGTACTATCCCCTTCCCCAGACCGCATGACACCGATCCCCAACGTTTCCTCTTTGCTTTTAGGTACGCTAAATATGAGAGGACGAGTAATTTGGGTGGCAGACCTCGGCCAATTTCTGGGAGATCAAACACCTCTGAACACAGATAGACCCGAAATCCCGATCGTAGCTGTGGAAGACCAAGACACGATTTTGGGGCTGGCAGTCGATCGAATTGTGGGGATGGACTGGCTCGACGTAGAGCAACTGCACTCTCAGAACAATGCACCAGACGGCATGATTCCATTTCTGAGGGGAGAATGGATGTTAGGTGCACAAGCTCAGAAAGTGCTCCGACTGCTAGATCAAGTGAAAATTCTGCGCTCGGCGCGGTGGGCAGCGTGAAATCGATTTTAGATTTGCGATTTGCGATTTTCGATTGGGGTCTAACCATCAACAGTCACACAACTTGAGGCGCGCATCTAAACATTCAATTCAAGATAAAAATCTAAAATCTAAAATCTCAAATCTAAAATCCAAAGAGGGCGGCAAATGGCAACAAGTACCAACTTTCAGCAGGACTACCAACGGGCAGAAGCGGCCTACATGGATGGCAATTATTCAGAAGCCGCAGCCCTAGTTTATCAATTAGTAGAAGATTTTCCCGAAGACCCCAGCGCTCGCCTGCTGTGCGGACACATTTACTGCTACGGACTGCAACAGTATGAGGTGGCGCGGGAACAGTACACGGTTGTGCTAGGCCTGAGTGACGACCCGAGTTTGGTGGAACACGCTCACAACGGAATTACCTACACAGACCAATTCTTATCTGGAGAACTGCAAACGGAAAATTTCGAGGCTTTGTCTGCTGAAACTGAATTAGAATTCTACCCAGACTTATCTCTTGATGAAGGGTTAGAAGACCCGGATTTGGGACTTTTCCAAGGAAATTCACAATCCCTTTCCTATACAAGTCAATCCCCAGACGACATGGAAAACGAGGACTTGGCCGACTTAGGCATGAGTGGCTTGGGGTGGGAAGCAGAAGATGACGATCGCGCAGGCTCAGTCCCAGATTTAGCCTCACATTCTAACCCGTTTGGTGGCGACAGCGGCGGAATGGCAGCTTATGCTGAGACCTCCGACTCGCTAGACGACATAGACGAGTTTGCCGACTCGGGCTTTGGAGACCCTTTTGCCTTAGATGATGGAGGGTTTGATGCTGCTGAGGTGTCTAGCAGCAAAGCGTCTGGGAAAAGCCCACCTTACTCAGGAGATTCGTTTTCCGAAGCTCCGACTCAGATGCTCAACGGTCAAAGTTTTGCCTCTTCAGAAACCGGGAATTCCTTCGACTCAAACCAACTAGACTCCCCCATCGATCCCTCGGACAATTTTGGCGAACCTTTTGCTGGGCTCGATTTGCCGGACGAATTCGACGATAACTCCGACTACGACTACCAATCCCCGCCCCAGAGCGGCCAAAATTACGGTCATAACGCACCTCTGGCAGAAGAGGAAGACCCGTTTGCCGAGGCGATGCCCTCGTCGGGTTTTGGGTCTTCTCGACCTCAAAACAAACAGCCGAATAACGGTTCGGACTACTCGTCAAACTATTCGCTGGCGGAAGACGAAACGCTGTTGATGGGAGGTGCTGTCCCCAACTCTCAAAGTCAAAGGTCGAGCCGGGGACAGTTTAATTCAGTCGATCCAGCATCCGCCAACAGCAACGGTTACAGCGACTCGGAACCCCCGGCATTTAGCTCTAGAGACAACTTCGAGTTAGATGCTTTTGAAGACGACGCTTTTAGCGATTCTTTCTCTTTCGACGAAAACGAACAAGCGACAGCTTTCGGCGCGTCCGACAAGAACAACAGTGGCTGGTCGTCAAAAGCAGGGAACGGTCAAGAACACAGCGACTTTTTAGACGAATTTGACGAGTTTGACGATTTGGGCAATTTGCCGGACTTTGATATCTCAGAAGATGCCACGAGTTCGATCCTGACTAGAGGTAACACCAATTTCGGCAACTCGACCAGCGGAATGATGGGGACGACCGGCAGCAGCCTGGACTTTGACAACAGCGATGGCTCAGCAATTCGGGATGACGAAATATTTAGCATAAGCGGCCCGGCTGATGCGTCTGTGCCGACTTTTTCTCCCACCGAAACAGAAGCGCTCGATACTTCGGTAACGGTAGAACAGGGGGGACTGGCTTTCTTGGAAAATGCCCCTTTGTTTACAAAACAGTTGTACACGGCAATCGGGGCGGGACTGGTTTCTCTGGTAGCTGTGGCTTTCGTCACCAACATTGCCTCCTATCAAGCTCTGCGGCAAGACAAACCGGAGGCGATCGTTTACCTGCGCCAAACAGGCTGGGTAATGACCGCAGCCGCAGGCTTTACCAGCTTTTTAACTTCTTGGGGCATCGGCCAGTTGATCGCCAAGCAGGTACGCAAGTCCTCGGATAATTTGCAAGCTCAGTTCGATGCCGTATCTCAAGGAACTTTGGATGCTCGCGCTACGGTTTACTCGGAAGATGAATTTGGCAAAATGGCTGCTAAATTCAACCACATGGCGAAGGTCATCCAAACCACGATTAGCGATACCAGGCGCAAGTCTGACGAGCAGGAACAGGCAAAAGAAGACTTGCAGCGCCAAGTGATTCGCTTGCTAGACGACGTGGAAGGAGCTGCCCGGGGCGACTTGACGGTGACTGCGGAAGTGACCGCAGACGTTTTGGGTGCTGTGGCTGACTCGTTTAACTTGACAATTCAAAATCTGCGCGAAATTGTCCATCAGGTGAAGCAGGCGGCTCGGGAGGTCAGCAAAGGCGCTACAGATAGTGCTAAGTTTGCGGGCGATTTGTCTTCCGACGCGCTGCGGCAAGCTGAGGAACTGGCGGCAACGCTCAATTCGGTGCAAGTCCTCACCGACGCGATTCAGCGGGTCGCAGAGAGCGCTAGAGAGGCGGAAGAAGTGGCCAGGGGCGCGGCGGCAACGGCTCTGAAAGGGGGCGAAGCTGTGGAGCGGACGGTGGCCGGGATTTTAGAAATCCGAGAGACGGTAGCAGAAACCACTAGAAAAGTCAAGCGGTTGGCGGAAGCTTCTCAAGAAATTTCTAAGATTGTGGCTTTAATTGCGACGATCGCCTCCCGGACGAACTTGTTGGCCCTCAACGCCAGTATTGAGGCGGCGAGAGCTGGGGAAGCGGGCAGGGGTTTTGCGATCGTGGCAGACGAGGTGCGACAATTGGCAGACCGATCGGCTAAGTCTTTGAAAGAAATCGAACAGATAGTGATGCAAATTCAAAGCGAAACCGGCGCGGTAATGACGGCGATGGAAGAAGGGACGCAGCAGGTTATTGAGGGGACAAAATTGGCAGAACAGGCGAAGCGATCGCTTGAAGATATTATTCAAGTAACTAACCGAATTGACGTGTTAGTGCGATCGATTACTGCCGACACTGTAGAGCAAAACGAAACAGCTCGCGCGGTCGCCAGTGTGATGCAGGCTGTCGAATTAACTGCTCAAGAAACGTCCCAAGAAGCGCAGCGAGTTTCTGGTGCTTTGCAAAATTTGGTGGGCGTTGCTCGCGACCTTTTGACATCGGTAGAAAGATTCCGAGTAGAAACAGCAGAAAGACAATAATCAATTGTCTAATGCTTGTTTTGCGGCATGATTTACAATTACCTTTGTGTGGCAAGAATGGCATACAAAAAGCAACCTCGCAGTCTTAAAACCGCTGCGGGGCTGCTAATTCAACACCTAAAGGAAGTAGGAGTTGCACAGATGGACGACAACATAGTAGAAGTAATTCCTGGCATATTTGGTGAGATTCAGCCGACGGGCTGTATTATCTGTACCATCTCAAAAAACACCAGGGGCTATGCCACCAAAAGACTTCTGATTAACGGTGAAGGGAAAACGTTTACTGTCCACCGTTTAGTATTAAAAAATGTTTTAGGTCGTCCGATTAGAGCGGAATACTTTGCTTGCCACACTTGCGATGTCCGCAACTGCATCAATCCCAACCATTTATGGGAAGGTTCTAGACTTAAAAATTCTCAAGATAGGTTTAAGAAAGGACGGATTAAAGATGTAGGAAGTACATCGGCTCCTCAACCTCAAAAACAAGTGCGAGGGATAGAAATAATTCCCGGCATTCGGGCTGAAATACAGCCGAATGGCTGCATGATTTGTACGTTGGCTAAAAGAAGTGATGGTTACTCGGTGAAAACTATTAAGATTAACGGGAAAAATCAAAGTTTCTATCCCCACAGACTTGTACTGGAACACAAACTGGGAAGACCTGTAAAACCCGGTTATTTTGCGTGCCACAGTTGCGACGATCGCGGTTGTATCAATCCCGACCATTTGTGGGAAGGAACCCCCGCCGATAACTCCCGCGATGCTATAGAAAAAAACCGCTTTCCTTTCGTTCCAGGCAAGATATGTCCTAACCGCAAACTCAAACCAGAACAAGTGCAGCAGATTCGCTATCTTTTAAGTGAGGGCATATCGAAAGCAAAAATAGCCAGGACATTTGCCATATCTCGCAGTCAGATTATTCTCTTGGCAAGGGGCGAGATATACAGAGAGCTTCTCTAGAACTACTAACATAGACCCAATACAATAACGCTTAAAATCAGGAATAAAACTATGCTACCGGAGCAACAACAGAGGATAATGGGCTACTTTATTGAGGAGGCCAAAGACCACCTCAATACGATCGAACAAGGGTTGCTGAATCTGCAAACCACGATCGAAGACCCAGAACTGGTCAACGAAGTATTTAGGGCCGCTCACTCTGTCAAAGGAGGAGCAGCAATGCTGGGGCTGACGAGCATTCAGCAAACAGCTCACCGACTAGAAGATAGTTTTAAAGTTTTAAAAGAGTGCAGCGTTAAAGTAGACCAACAGCTAGAGTCCCTGTTTCTGCGAATTTTTGACACCTTGCAAGGGCTGTTAGAGCAACTGTCAGGGCCATTTGGACTGACAGAAGAATTGGGAGAACAGATGGTTCGAGAATTAGAACCAGTATTTGAAGAGCTTAACGGGCACTTGGGGGGACTCGTTGGACACGGAGAACACCATGCAGACGAGAGCTACGCGATGTCAGTACCCGAACCAGTTATGGCGGGGATGGGAGTCGGGGCGTTTGCCTCATCAAGGAGTATTCCGGATTCGCGGTCAGTTTACGCACCTGATGCCAGAGCAACAGAAGACAGCGCGCTGCAGCTAGTATTTGACTCAGACGTGCCGGCGAGGATGCGGGAACTCCTGCAAGAGTTCAAACAGCCCGAGGGGCCAGAAAGCAGGCGACAACTCAAGAATATTTGTCGGAATTTGCTCAGGGCAGGGGAAGAATTTGAACTGCCCTGCTGGATAGAATTGATCAAAACTGTATCAAAGGCGATCGCCAACCCAGAAAATAGCTACCGTACCTTAGCCCCAACGGTAATCAAAGACATCAAACAAGCGCAAGAACTGGTAATTTCGGGTCTAGAATCCTCGATCGCACCAAGCGCAAAACTTCTGGCGCTGCAGCCGGCTGTTTTGGTTCCAGAAACGGATTTTGAAGATTTGCTGGCCTTCGCTCAACCGAGTAAATCCGGGACAAATGTGGTTTCGGTTGAGGATGAGGCGTGGGATCTGGTGGGATCGGGCGATGCCGCGGATGGATTGAACAAGTTGCTGCCGACTATTTCTGGGCTGAGTATAGACGAGCTGTTCGACCAACTCGACAGTGGCGACAGCAACGAAGACAGTGGCATTCGATCCGTCCAGTTCGACGAGGATTCCGCCTTCGCAGACTCGGATATGGAGACGGGTGCTTTTAGAGGCTCGACCCGCACTGGCCCGGAAGTGGGCGCGGCAGAACTCAACACTTTAGCTGACTTGTTTGACGGCGAGTCCCCGGAACTCGACGGCGCTTGGGAAGAAGAAGAAGACCTCGACTACGCACAGTCTTCTGGGATATCGGCGGCGGGAATGCTGGGGTCAGACGATGATGACAATTCCGGCGATTTTACTGATTTGTTGTTTGACGAATACGATGCGGAAACTTCCGAAACGAACACAAAGCCTCCGATTGATGACCTGACGAGTTTGTTTGGGGAGGATTTGCTGTTTGGAGAAGAGGCAGAGGGATCGGCAGTAGCTGCAGGTCAGAAAAATGGCGGTTCGAGCCAGCGGTTAACTCGCAAACAACTTAAAACGGGTAACGGTAAGGGGGGTTTGGAGCGGCGAGAGGACACGGTTGCCCCTGGCAGGGGACAAGCGGAGGAAGATGCTCTCGGTACGCTTTTGGACGAAGTGGCTGCCCAAACTTCTGCTGGTGGTACGGACAATGCTGATTTCGATAACTTGTTCGGCGATTTAGGCTTATCTGAGGCAACGGGTGTGCCAACAGTCTCTTCGGAGTACTCCCTGAAATCGGAGGGTTTCGACGCAGGATCGAAGGAGCCTGCAGCAGGGGGGGGCAATAATGATTCAGCGGATGCCGAAGCGTCTGCTCTCCCTGAAATGGATGATTTCGACTTGTTCTCTGAGGTTGGCGAGGACTCGGATTTGAGCGAGCTGTTGGGGATTACTTCTAATTTCCTTTCTTCAGAAGACGAAGGTGGGGAGAACGGGGGCGATCGAGATCAAGCTGCGGGCATCCCACAAAATGAGGAAATGGGCAACGTTCTTAACATGACATCAAATTCTGATTTAGATATCTCTGCGGATGAAAACTGGCTAGAAGATGCTTTCGGCCTGGAAGACGAGTCTGTGCAATCGCTCAACCTGGAGCTGGACGATACGGATTTAGATGCGCTGTTTGGGGATATGACCTCGGGTTCGATTTCTGAGGATGAACAGACTGTGCGGGATCGGCAAGGAGCGGCTACTTCCCGAGAAGCGGCGGATTTGGCTGAGCTGTTCGGTTCTGTACCTACGGGTACCGAGTATGACGGAGAAGCTTCGGGGCAAGCCCGCGGGGGTTGGCCCAATGATGGGGATTCAGAATTGCTGAGTGCGGATGTGGGAGTTGATGAGGGCGACTTGGGGAGTTTGTTCGAGAACAATGGTGCGGCTGTTTCCGACCGAGGCTTGGCAAATTCAGCAGAGGTTGAACTTGGGGCTTTGTCCGACGATCGTCCTGAGTCGGAAATTTCAAGTGTCGAGTCTGATGAGGGCGCAGTTTTCGACTTTTTGGAGGATATGTTTGCCGAAGGCATGGTGCAGCAGCCAGATGCTGTAGCGGCGCCAGATGAGGGCGCGGCTCATGACGAGGAAGAATTGTCTGCCCAGCCTCCCGAAGGTTTGTTCGACGAGGTGGGTGCGGATTTGTTCGATCGAGCCGAAACAGATGGCGCCGGGGAGTCGGAGGGCGAAGATGATTTGTTTGATGCCCTGGAAACGGATTTTTTAAGTGCCGATTTAGAGCCGCTGCCTGCCGAATCTCTTGATGGTATGTTTGATGGCGATGCTGACTTGCTCTCGGCGATGGAAAACGGGGCTACTCTCAACAGCGAAGAGTTGGAGGGTTTTGATGATTTGTTGGATTCGATCGATGCTGAGGTTCTGGTGACTTCGGAACTGACGACGGGCTTTTGGGACGCTGAGGACGAATCGGGCGAGGCCGATTCCTCGGAGTTGGAAGAAGGGTCGCTGGCAGACTTTTTTGCCGAGGGCGAATCAGGCGATGAGGATGCCGAAGGCAATTTTGACGATTTAGAAGCACTGTTAATTGCAGGGGGTGCTGGAGCTGTCATAGCAGCTTCTGGGAGCACAAATCAGAGTCCGGTAAATACAGAAGTTTTCTCGGATCTCGAAGAGCTCCTCAGCGAGAGCGCAACTATGCCGGAAATTCCTGCACCGGCGACAACTGCCAGTAAAGCTCCGCGCGCTGCTGCCGATGAGAGCGACGACGAATTTGGCGATTTGGAAAAACTGCTCGAAGATCCCAAGGACAGCGGCCGCCAAGGGGAAGGCAATATGGGGCCGTCGGCGATCAACAGACCCAGGCGCAATATGCGCGCGGGCGGGTTCGGCGACCAAACGATGCGGGTGCCGATCAAGCAACTGGATAACCTCAGCAATTTGATGGGGGAACTGGTGGTAAACCGCAACAGTTTGGAGCAAGACCAAGAACGGATGCGGCAGTTTTTGGACAATTTGCTGCACCAGGTGGCCCTGCTGAGCGATGTGAGCCAGCGGACTCAGGATTTCTACGAGCGGAGTCTTTTGGAGATTGCTTTGCTGGCAAACCGTCAGGGACACCGATCGGCCTGGCGCTCTGAGGATTCGGCCCACACGCGGGAAAGTGCCTGGAGACCAGAGGAAATGGACAGGTTTACTCCTTTCCACAGTTTGGCTCAGGAGATTATCGAGCTGATCGTGCGGGTGCGGGAGTCGGCGGCGGACATTGAGTTTTTGGTGGATGAGGCGGATCAGGTGACTCGCCAACTGCGGCAAGTCACGACTCAACTGCAAGAAGGTTTGACTCGCGCCCGGATGAAGCCGTTTGCGGAGACGACGGACAGGCTGTTCCGGGCGGTGCGGGAAATTGCGATTAAGTGCGGCAAGCAGGCTCAGTTGCAGGTTGAGGGTAAGGAAATTTTGATCGACAAGATGATTGTGGATCAGCTTTATGACCCGATGACTCATTTGGTGAACAATGCCATTACTCACGGGATCGAACCGCCGGAGGTGCGTCTGGCGGCTGGGAAGCCTGCTGTCGGCAGGATTACGATTCGCGCTTTCCACCAAGGAAACCAAACCGTGGTTTCGGTTTCTGACGACGGGGCGGGAATTGACCCGCAAAGGGTGAAGGCGAAGGCGATTAAGCAGGGTATGCTGACTGCGGCTCAGGCTCAGAGGATGTCTCGCTCGGAAGTTTACGATTTGCTGTTTATGCCCGGTTTCAGCACTCAGGAACAGGCGACGGAGTACGCCGGCCGGGGGGTCGGTATGAATGTGGTGCAGACTTCCTTGCAGGAGATTCGCGGTACTGTGTCGATCGATTCAACCATCGGCAAGGGGACTGTGTTTACCATCCGTTTACCTCTGGTGTTGAGCATTTCTAAGGCTCTGACTTGCATTAGCGATCGCGCTCGCATTGCTTTCCCGATGGATGGGGTGGAGGATATGATCGATGTGCCTCGCGATCAGGTGACGACGGGGGCGGACGGTTTGCCTTGCATTGAGTGGCGGGGTCAAAGCTTGCCGTTCCGGCCGCTGCGGGATTTGCTGGCTTACAGCCGCCATTTGGGTCGGGGCAGTGTTTACGGGTTTAATACTGACGATGACATGATTTCGGTGATCGTGCTGCGGTCTGCTGGCAATTTCTTGGCGGTGCAGGTGGATCAGGTTTCGACGGAACAGGAAATTGTGATCAAACCGTTGGAGGGGCCGGTGCCGAAGCCGATCGGGATTGCGGGTGCTACGGTGCTCGGAGACGGTCGGATCGTGGCCATTGCGGACGTTCTGGAACTGATCGATTTGGCTACCGGAAGGCTGCGGAAGGACACTGGCGGTACGCTTTGGGATGAGAGCGAGAAGGCTACTAAGGAGGCGGAAATCGAGAAGACTGAGCCGACTGTGCTGATTGTGGATGACTCAATTACGGTGCGATCGCTGTTGTCGATTACTTTTGAGAAGTCTGGCTATCGTGTGGAAGAAGCTCGCGACGGTAAGGAAGCTTGGGAAAAGATGAAATCTGGTCTGCCTTGCGATATCGTTTTCTGCGATATTGAGATGCCGAGAATGGATGGTTTGGAACTACTTTCTCGGATGCAGAAGGATGCGGTTTTGTGTGAATTGCCGATCGCGATGCTAACTTCTCGCGGTGCTGACAGACACCGCCAAATGGCTTACAGTTTGGGCGCGAAAGGCTATTTCACTAAGCCTTATTTGGAGGAGCAATTGCTTGATGCTGCTTCTCGGATGTTGAAAGGTGAGGTTGTTGGTGCTCCGGTTGGTGTGTAATGTGTTTATCTGGGTTTCTCTGCGGTTGAAAAATGCGAATTTGTTAACCGCAGATGAAAATGGATTAACGCGGATTAACGCAGATAATGTCTAATTTATCTGCGTTAATCTGTGTTTATCTGCCTATATCTGCGGTTGCAAAAAGGGAATTTGTTAACCGCAGATGAAGATGGATTGACGCAGATTAACGCAGATTTAGATCGCGCTTTCGGTTTTGGTGGTAGGCTGGGAAAGTGGGGTGTAGCGAAAGGGCGATCGGTGATTTATGGATGCTGAAGAACTTTTAGAAGAATACGCTAAAGGCGAACGGAATTTTAAGTCGGCTATGCTCAGAGGTGTAGACCTCAAAGGTGCAGACTTGAGTGGGATAGATTTAAGCTCTGCAAACTTGACAGCAGCAGAGTTGAATGAGGCGAACCTAACCGGAGCAACGCTTAATAGTACAAACCTCACCAAGGCATCTCTGACAGGTGCAACTTTGAAGGGGTTAGTAGCAGCTTCTTCTGCAAATTTCACTGATGCAGATTTGTGCGGTGCTGACTTCAGTAAGGCTAATTTAAATTATGCTAATTTTAGTAATGCCAACTTGAAGGAAGCAAACTTAAGTGATGCCCAACTAACTGGTGCAAACTTCACTGAAGCATCCTTGATTGAAGTGTGTTTGAGTAGAGCTAAACTTAACAGTGCAAACCTGACTCAAGCAAACTTGACTGAAGCAGACTTAAGTCGGGCAGATATAACTGCCTTAACAATCAAAGATACTAATCTTCAGGGAGCAAAGCTGCGCGGTGTGAATTTGTCTAAATATGACTTGTCTGGTATCAATCTAGCAGAAGCAGATTTAGCTGGAGCCGAATTGATACAAGTAAATCTAAGAAACGCTTGTTTGCGGGGTGCAAATTTAGAGAGAACAGGTCTTCAAAGAGCTAATTTGATGCGAGCAAATCTGGAGAAAGCCAAGCTTAAAAGAGCAGATTTGACTGAAGCACAGACTTATGGTATGAACATCAAGGATGCAGACTTCACTGCTACCATCATGCCCGATGGAGAATTTTACAAACCGGAAATTTATCAACAAGAATCCCAAAAAGTGACATCTATGACGCGCAAAATTATTCGTACTGACAAAGCACCGGCACCCGTGGGCCCTTACAATCAAGCGATCGCCGC
>NZ_JAUBQU010000196.1:0-6676 GCF_036701435.1 Microcoleus sp. Pol12A5 | reverse complement strand
ATAGGGTTTCATCATGAGACTCCTCAAAAGATTGGCATAGAGCTATTATCCTCTATCCTTTACATAAAAGCACTACCTGCGGCTGTACTCTTTTCCCAATGCGGAATCTTCATCGCACTTGGGGATGAGGTCAATTCCCATTGCCAAATGTTCTTGGTCGATTTCGCGGTGTACCGTCCAATAGCGATTCGTTTTGAATCCCAAGCGCGCGAACGCGGGAATGACCGCAGAAAAGAAATCGAAACTCACGCCCTCGGAAATGAGATTCATGGCAATGACTTGATTCTCGTAGGATTCCCGCAACACGGAGCGGAAACAGTAGGCGCTCACCAACTGCGTTTCTAGGGTGGCAGCGATGGAAGTCGGGTTTTCTCCCGGCTGTAAGAATTCGTGTTTGTGCATCCAATCGAGCAGCAGCGAGGCGTGGTCTACTTCTTCTGTGGCGTGGTGCGCGAAGCATCTTTGATACCGAAAGTCCCGGCACATCGTATAGCGCATCGCGAGTGCCGCTGTAAAATCGTTCGATTGATAGTAAAGTTGCCTGACCCAACCTCGAACATCATCGGGATGCTCTGCTGCGATTAGCTGCTTGTAAAAAGATCCAGAAAGCAAATTCTGGCGGTACTTGGCTCCCAAATCCAATAACCACTTCATTTTTGGAATCCCCTCTTTAGAGATTATGGCAATACAATAGGTGCCTTCTATGGTACACCAGTATTATAATACCAGTCAAGCAGTATTTTTGACCCAAGCCCTTATCAAAGGCGTGATACAATGCGCTAAGCTAATCCCACAGCCAAACCCCTCAATGCACTAGGATTGAGGGTAGAGAAAGTACAGATTTGTTAGTAGGGAAGTTCTGATGCTGTCAATTTCAGACCGACTACAACATCAAGAAAACGCCGGCATTTTAATTGTCAACCGTCACCGCCAAATGGTAGGAGTCACTCCCAACTTGTTGAGGATTTGGCAACTACCTGAGCTTATTGTGCGGTCGCTCTCTGACCAACTCGCCTTAGAGTTCGTATCCGAGCAATTTGAGAATCCGCAATTGTTTTTGAAGGATATGAGAGAAATCTACGAGCAAACGCACCTAGAGATTAATGAAAAAGTGCAGCTCAGGGATGGACGCATCATCGAGCGCGATTCCCAACCGCTATGGCTCAACGGAGTGTATGTCGGGAGGTTATGGATGTTTAACGTAAATTAAGGTAATAGACTGCACAGAATTCTTAGCAATATTCTGCCTTTTAGCAGTGTCTCGTAATCGGTAAAGTATGAATTAATGACATGAGAAAGAATTATGCCAACTTGTATGACAGACCCGGTTTTACCGCTAATTGTGGATACTGCTGCGCCCATCACCATCGGCGAGCAAATCACAGAACAACTTAAGCTATTGATTGCGCGCGGTAATCTCAAGCCCAATCAACCCTTACCGCCGATTACTCACTTGGCTAAATACTTAGGAGTAAATCACAATACTGTAGCTCAGGTATACAATGAACTGATTGCTTTGGGATATCTTGTAGGCAATCGAGGTAAAAGAACGGTCATTGCCGATACTCCGTTTATCAGACAGATGGTGGCTCGCAAAACCTTTTACGACTTGCTCAGTCAAGCTTTTCATTCAGCATCTCAATACGGCTTAAGGGCAGCAGAGTTTTCAGCAGCAGCTTACGCTCAAGCCGTGTTAGCCGAACGTCATCAAGTAAATGTAGCATTCGTGAACTTTTATCCCGATAGTATCGATATCAGTGCCTGTTTAGAATCTGCAACGGGATTAGGTATGGTATCGATTCCTTGGGCGCACTTGGAAGCTAGAGAACCACACGCCTTATCACAACTTTTATCCGCCGATTTAATAGTAACCACCATCAAAAACCTGTGGGATGTAGCTCAGATAGCAGATCCCAATAAGGAAGTTATAGGAATTGAAGTGCAGCCAAATATGCAGTTACTGAGTTGTATTTCATCCCTACCCCGCAATGCCAAGGTGTTGTTCGTCTGCCACGAACAAAGCAGCAGCGAAGCAATGAAGCAGATAATCGACTACAATGTGCATCACATAGAATCACAAGCTGTTACCCTAGAATTTGTTCAAAATAATGTGGCAGCACTTCAAGAATTTGATTTAGTGGTATGTTCCAGCCAAGTGGAGAATCAGTTGAGTAGATACATTCCCAAAACTCTGAAATTAATGATCTTCAGTATCGGCATAGACCAGGTGAACTTACTGGTACTCCAAACTCGTTTAATTGCGGTGGAGATGGAAAAAGTAATGTAGCATTAGTTGCGTTAACTATCATTTTGTCACAACATTAATCGCCCAACAATCCTTTGAATTCGTGACACAACAACTAGAACTTTTCCCTGAATTTCAACCCAAACCCAGCTATGCTCAATCCCCTCAGCTAACGATGAGTTCCGAGGCTCTGCATTCTTGGAAACAACGCATTTTTGAACACCAACAATCTGAAAGCGCTGACCAACCGCGACAGGGAAGTCTATTCGATCTCGCACCCAGTGCCTGTGACCCCAACAGCATAGACCCGTTAACCCTGGAACTTCACAATCTCTCATTTTGTGAGAAACCGGATTGGGGCGATCGCACTTGCCTCTACTTCGTCATCGACAACGCGCTGCCATTGCTGCTGTATGTAGGAGAAACTGACCGTACTCCCAAACAGAGGTGGATGAGCCATTATTGCCACAGCTACGCTGCAAACTACATCGAACTGCACCGCCGCTATTCTTTGGATGTGGCTGTGGGCATTGCATTTTGGTACGGAGCGCCAGCTAATCGAAAACAGCGGCTGCAACTGGAATCAGAGCTCATTTACAAGTGGAAGTCGCCATTTAATAAGGAATGCTGGCAGTGGTGGGGACAACCGTTCGGTAAGTGAAACTCCTGGAATTTGGTACTCTAAAATTTAGAAACCGTATAGGAACAATCAGCCATCTCCGAATCAAAAATGGATCGATTTGAATTTCAGCTAGCAATGCTGCAAAAAGTAGCAGAGGAACTAGAGAAAAAAATAGCTAACTTCACAACCATTCTGATGAAATTAAAAAATGCGGCAATTACCATCTGGGTAGCGTTAATTTGTCATGGTAAACGCATCTTAACTTCAACCCAAAATATGCTACAGTTATCTCTGACTAACTTTTTATGTAATTTTTATAGTTGATGAGTTCTGTCAATGGCAAGAGGTAAGGATTCAGGTATCTGAAATGTAGTTACAGAAGGACTTGTAGAATTAAAGCCTTCGCTAAATCAACAGCTTCACTCTCAATAGGGACGAGAATAAAAGCTTTCATGGTTTCTTAATAAGAAGGAATATTTGATGATTATTCAATCAAATGGTTACACCGTATAGGTTTTACTGCTTTTCATATGACCTGAATCCTTACCCCGTACCTATAATGAAAAGTTATTACAATCTAGCCAAATCAGCCCAAACGTTTCTAAATAACAGTCGCCCATTACCCACTTGAGAATTCCAACAGCTTTACAATTTACGGCAATCCAAAGCCCGACTTTGACTTTTTGAGCCAACAAACGTCGGCTTGATAGAAAAATGCTATTCGCCCAACATGAAAGGTTACCATGCACAAAAATATCTTTACCATTTTCTGCCACGGTACAGACTTCCACAGGGATAAAAATCTCACCGAACTAATTAGCCAGTTAAGCATAGCAATGGATGGAAAAGAAGCGCGAATAATCCAGACTGGTGAGCGCACTGAAGAGAACCCCACACCCTTTGCCCTGAAGTCTGACAATCCGACCTACCTGATCTGCGAAGGGCCTGGCTCGGAAGAAGTTTCCGCCGAAGACTCTAAAAGCGGAGTACACCATGCTTTACCCGGCAAATTCAACCCTATTTTTGATACAGAAAAAGGTCGGGGACAATCTCAAAACCCTAGACTTACCCTAAAAGGACCCAGACAATATTGGTTTTTGGGAGGAAGGCAAGCCGACGAATTTCAATCATCCTTTATGGGCAACACTCCCGAAGTTGGGAGGCAAATGGGTAGAGCATTGGGCAACGGTTGGGATGATAATGTTTATAAGGCTGTTTGGATGCTCACTAACCTCAAATTTGGTAATATGAACCAACCCATCGATACTGTTAACATTATCGGTTGGAGTAGGGGCGCTGTTACCTGTTTGAAGATAGCCAACAAGCTTTTTGAAGTATTTGAAGATACCCTCAACGTTAACATCTTCGCCGTTGACCCAGTACCAGGCGGCTACACTGATAGAACCCTGGATATGCTAGCCATTCCTGCCAATGTCTGTAACTACTTGGCAGTTCTCGCGCTAGATGCAGACGGTGGTAACTTTCAACCTACCGATCGCACTGGCATGAAACTCCTCGCTCCCAAAAGCCAGCTTGGAAAAGGTGGCAACCCAGATAGCCTCAATCCTCAACACATCAAGCCCCATGTTCATTTTTTACCCCTTCCTGGCAATCATTCAGATCTAGTCAATGCTAACCTCAGCCATCCGCTGGTAGAGAACAGTGCTATTTTATGTCGGCATCTCGCGTGGCAATTTTTAACTGCACATGGAACTCCGATGAAGCAGGAATTTCAGCTATCCAGCGATGAAGTTAGTAAACTTTACAATCAAATGCTGCCCAAACTTGGTGAAATTGCGAAAGCAGCTTCAACAGGTGGATGGTTAAGCTTTATTGAGGGGTTTAAAACCGAGAGAGCAGTCCGCAAACAGCGGGGAGAATATGTCCACGAACCCGATAAATATATCAACGAACACCACCGCCTTTGCGCTCTTAAGCAAGACTACCCTCCCGTTCCAAAGTCTGATGACCAGTTTTGTGGAAGCGACTGGACTGAATGGCAAGAAAATAAAACTCTCGATCTGCCAAAAGAGCAAACCCATTTACAGCGAATGGGAATAACTCAGTAAGCTAAATCATCAGGACGATCGTTTGTCGCTCACTCTTTCCGGTATAATTTGAGCGAAAATCTCCCAAGTTAACCAACTCAAAAAAAGGAAGTTCCTGTGGTTGTAACCGCTAAAAATTAGGGAGAGCGCGACGAATAACTCGTAATGTTCCCGTAAAAGAAAGACACAATGGTGAAACACCTGCACTGCTTGCTGAAGAGAAAAATTAATGCTTGTACAGCTCTTCGGTCTTAGTAGTAGACCATAAATTTCTTGTACCACTTCTTTCGGTCTTTGAGAACGAATCTGAGTTTTTCTTCCCAATAAATGTACTTTGAGTTAATCAATAGTATTCTCGACTTCCCAACGTTGATGATATTCACAGGCAAGTAAGTGCGCTGGAAATTTTTTCGCGTTCAACAAGCTGGTAATTAACGGCATTGATGAGAAACGAGCCGATATTCCTGTATCGCCAAGGAGCGCGACCTACCCCAACGGTTGAAGGATATGGCTGGCGGTTGATAGGCAAACATCCAAGTTTGAGGGTGTATGAGTTGCAGGTGGAAGTTGAAGGAGATTGAGGACGATCGATGATTTTGATAAAAGAGTTATCAGTAAAAAATAAAGGGTATTTCAGGACAGCAAAACTTTTCACTTAGCTAGCTGTCCCTACTTCTCAAACAGACTGTTAGGCGATACTAATTGTTTGACCGTTAGTTAGACTGCTGAAGTCATAGGTTGTGCTACCAGCTATGAGTTTTTCAAATTCGGAAGTTTTTATAGTGCCGCTACTACTCGTAAAACTCACCGTTGCCCCCGATATTTCAACGGTATAGCGACCTGACGTTAATTCCAGCGAGTCTTCGTCCTTCCCGGCATAGAAAGTAGCATAACCAGAACCCCTGATATAGTCTGCACCTTTTCCTAAAAATATGCTGCCAAAGCTAGAAAAGCCGCTATCAGTAATGATGGAGTCCGCGCCCTTAGCAGTATTAATGGTACCGCTGTTGGCGATGGTCGCGCCAAAGCGAAAATCAGTCCTAATGCCAAGAATTATATCATCGCCGTCGCCAGTATTTATAGTGCCGGTATTGGAGATGGCGATGCTGTAAGTGCTAGTGCCAGTGATTATATCGTTGCCATCCCCGGTATTGATGGTGGAGGAATTGGTAATGGCGTCGCCCTGAGTTGAAATGCCAGTGATTGTGTCGTTACCCTCGCCGGTGTTGAGAAAAGAGGAGTAGAGAACCGTGCCAGAATACTCACCAGTGCCAGTGATTACGTCATCCCCTTCCCCAGTATCAATGATGGAACCATTGATGGAACCAAAACGTAAGCCCATGTATTCGCCAGTACCCGCGATCGTGTCGTTACCGCTGCCAGTCTTTATGATGATCGGGCTTTGCAAGTTGGGGTTGTTAGAATTATGCTCGATTCCTACGCTCAAAAAACCCTGAGCAATGCCCGTGATTATGTCATCGCCACCACCTGTATCAATAGTGCCTCCTTGGTTGAAAATGCCATTACTATCACGATCTCTGTACCTGTATTCTCTTTGTTGGTAACGGAGGCCGAGGATTAAGTCGTTACCCTCACCCGTATTGAGTGTGCCCGTGTTGTGGATGCCGCTGATTGTGTACTCGTAAGTGTCAGGGATTAAGTCGCCGTAGTCTGCAGTAGCAACAATTAAGTAGGTCGGGCTGAAAAGACTGAAGTATGTAAAGATAGGTAAACGAGGCAACAGTTATAGCTAGGTAATGA